>NCJR01000253.1 GCA_002282555.1 Rhodobacterales bacterium 34-62-10 | reverse complement strand
GTGAGACTGGCGCTGTCTCGCAGCTTTTTCGGCAATCTGGCGTGCGCTCTCGTCGCGCTCAGCGCGCCAGAACCGGGCCGAGATGCTTCGCCTCAGCGAGAGAGGCCATAGGCTAATCACCTGCCGGACCCTTCCCTGCCCCTCCGCATCGCTCACGAGCATGACTGAGATCGCCCATTTGACCGGATCCTCAATGATCCGCCCGATGCCGACCGTCAGCGCGAAACACTGCAAGAGCGAGCCCTGGGCCAGGGCGTGGAGACCCGGTCGCACCGGCTTGGCAAGCACTGGCGCCACCTGATCGTATTCGGGAACGACGACCGTCAGCGCCTGTCGGAGGATCGGCGTGGTCAGAAAATCATGATAGTCCCGGCGGTCTTTCAGAGACATTCTTGGCTGCTCGTCGACGTTCGGCGGCGAGGCTCGGCGATGCCGTGCCGTCAGAACCTGGAGCACTTCGGGTACCCCCAGGTCGCCCTGCCCCGCGCCGCGCGCCCAGACATCGAGATGCGCGGCACCGGCCTCGGCATGCCCTTCAAGTTTCTTAAAGCAATCCGTACCGAACCGGTCGGACAGGGTCTCGCCGGTCGCGTCCCGAAACTCCACACCATGCACCGGGCAGTAAAATCGCCACGGCAGCGAGGCGGCTTTGCGATGCAGGTCTTCGGGACAGTGCGGGCACGAAAACCGGTTCTTCCGCGCGATCATCATGCGCGCCGCAGACCCCAACTCCCGGAAAGTCATGGCCTGCACCGCTTCGGGCGAAAGGCCGGTCCGAGCCGCGATAAGAACCCCCTGCCCTTCCGAAAGACGCCATTCCAAGTCGAACACGTCGTGCCCCTGCAGGCCAAGTGCTGCGACGAATTCCGAAACCGTCATGGCGTAGAACGGGGCCATGCGCGCGGCCCACGAAGACAGCCGTTCGTCGACCTTGGGGAGGTAGACAACCGGCAGACGCCCGCGCCCCATCACACCGGCTCTCCCAACACCGCCTGCAACCGGTCGCCGCCCAGAATATCGCGCGAGAGGATGCGTTCCTCGCCACTTTGGATGGCGGCGATCGCCAGCTGCGACAAGATCGAAAAGATGCCAGAGGTGATGCCGCCGGTCACCTTGATCATTCGCGTCAGCGCGTGTCCGTCGATCTGGCTTTCGCGTCGAAGCGGCAGCGTGCGCGTGAGCGTGCTCATCAGCCCATTCAGATCCTCGCCTTCCCGCCAAGGCGGCAATGCGAAGGCCTCGAAACGGCGCACCAGCTGATCATCGGTGCGCAGCGCGTTGCGAGCCTGCGCTGTACCAACACAGACCAGCGGGACGCGCAGCTCGTTGCCCAGAAAGCGCAGCATGTTCAGGAATCGCGCCTGTTCGCGGATCGTCCCCGCCTGCAGGCTGTGGATCTCGTCGATGACCAGCATCCCAGGGCGCAATTCGGCGAGCAGTCGCAAGGCCAGGCTTTCCAGCACAGACAGTGTCGCCCTCGGCGGCTCCGGGGCACCAATCGCCGCCAGGATCCGGCGGTAGAAGCGGCTCTCGTCCGGCCCCGAGACCATCTGCACGGCGACGACCGGCATATGTAACCGTCCGCTGGTCTCATCGAAGCTCGATGCGTGATCGCGGGTAAACTTCTCGATGATCATCGTCTTGCCCATGCCGCTGTCACCGACAATGAGCAGGTTCGGCATGCGGGCGCGCTCGGGAAACGACATCAGCGTTTCCAGCTTCTCCAAGGAAGCCTCGGCCCTGGGATAGGAGACCCAGCGGTCGGCGCGGATCCGGTGAATGCGCTCCTCAGCGCTGAGTGCGGCGATCTTGCCGGCTCCCGGATAGAGATGCGGGAACTCAGTCATCCTCGTACCACTCCTCGACCTTGAAACCGGGGTGGCTGAGGAACGAGCTCCCCTCCCCTTCCGGCACAGGCAGGGCTTCTCGCGCGGCGATATCCGGTGTCACATCGATCATTGGCAGAGGGGCGAGATGCGACCGCCGCGCCTGATGGCGCCGTATCGTCTTAGTCTGCCGCTCGGCGCTGTCGACGAGGTCGCGCTGCGCCTCGATCGTCCTGAAAATCAGCTCCTCATCTACCGACCGGCGCCCGGCCTCGCGCAAAGCGCGTCGCGCCGCGCGGTGCTCCCAGAGCGTGATCGCAGGCCGTGTCAGATCCGCGGGTCTCGCTTCGATGATCCCGTTCTCGGTCAGCACAAAGACGCGCGAAAGATCACGCGGATCGTATTTAAGCGTGAATCTGCGGCTTTCCCGGCCCATCAGCCAGCGCAACTCGTCCGCCCAATAGCGGATGTGGAAGAGATGCAGGCCGTCGCGCTGCAAAACACGCTGCTCGGAGGGCAGGAAATCGACCAGGAACTGCCTGAGATCGGCCGGCATGCGAAGTCTGGCCTGGTCTGCCCGCGCCGCCCAGGCCGCCGCAGGCGTGGTTTCCAGCGCGCTGTGCACGCGCGCGTGGTAGGAGCCGGTGATTTCAAGCGCCAGCCAGGTTTCCAGCTCATTGAGGGTCATCACCGCCTCGGCCTCGGCATCAAGGTCGCCGCGCTCGAAAATGTTCGAGAAATGCGACCCGGGCAGGAGGTGTACCGCCCCCATCATCGTGCCGATCAGCCGCTCAATATGGCCGCCATAGCGCGGTGTGCCCGGCGGGCGGTGCTGCAGATCGATCTGGTACTCAGAGCAAGCGAGCCCGAAGGCGCGGGCATGGAATTCCGCGCCATTGTCCACATAAATCGCGTTCGGGATGCCCCGCGTTGGCCAATCCGTGCTGATCCCACGCGCGGTGAGCCAATGCGATTTGTCCATAACCGTATGGGTCAGACACAGTGCGACGGCCAACAGCGATGGCGGCTCCAGCGACAGGTAAAACCCCAGAACCATGCGGGTATTCACGTCGATCGCGACCGTCAGCGTAGGCCGACCGAGCGGCCGTCGTGTCACTGGATCTACCACTGTCACGTCAGCCTTGGTGTGGTCGATCTGGACGATATCCAGCGGATCGTTGGCGACCAGCCCCCCAGGCGTGGCCAGATAGCGCCGGTCGGCCTTGTCCTTGCCCTCTCGCCGGGCCACCAGCTTAGCCTGGTCATGTTGCTCCAGCCAGCGCCCCAGACGACGGATCGAGGGCGGTGCCAGCCCTTGAGCCCGACAATCGGCGGCGACCTCCCGCCAGAACCGCGTCCTGGTGGGTTTGCGGCGCGTAGCATAAAGCCCCTTGAAGGTCCAGCGGCTGCATGCCAGGTTTGGGGCCCCGGGTGTCCGGCAGAAGTGCACTGGTCCGCCCGTCCTCGCGGAACTGCTTCACCAGACGAAAAAGCGTGGATCGGCTGACATTTAGCTGACCTATGGCCCAGTCGACATTGCCCTGAGTCAGCTGGGCCGGCAGCTCCGCGAGCACCCGGGCGCGAAACTCGGCCTCTTCCCAATCCTTGTCAGCTGGAAAATTATCGGACATAACTTACTCTGTGCATGGATGCCGGATAGTCTCACCAATGGTGATTCAAATCGGCGTCCAGTCTCACATACCCTGAATCGGTTTCAGAAATGCGACACAGGCAAGCTATTGAAAACAAATGGAACGCAGTCTCAAAAACGCCAACAGACCGACAAAATCGAGCTCAGATGTCAGCTGACCGGGAATCGTGAGACTGGAGGCTGCTTTTGAACCGGTTTTCGTGAGACAACCTTCGCGGCCTACTTTCTTGATCCCGTTGAGCCCTGATTCTTAAGCCTTTCCGCGCAGGCTGTGCCCCTCTCTTCGGTTGTCACGCAGTCTCACGAAATCTGATTCATTCTGCATTGCCCACCCCGGCTTTGTCACGCCATCTCACGTTTCCGATTCATCCGCGGCCGCCCGTGCGGAGGCATGCGAAGACCTCGCTGAAATGCCGATGGCCACCGACCGATCCGGGCTGCCACCCGCGCCCGAGCGGCCGGATCGCTGCCGGCAAGGATCCGGGCTATCACCGGCGCGGGACTCTTCATTAGCCGGGCGAGACCGATCGCGACCGCGTAGCGCACAGCCCGCAGGGCGCTCACAAGCCCGGCCATGTCCGTTGGCACCTGTTGGTCGCAGACCGGGACGGCGATATCGAACTCCGGCACGACAAGGCTGAGGATCCGGGCATCTCGACTTTGCGCCAGCCACGGCATAGGGGCCGCACGCCGAAACAGGACGAGGGCAGCCTCCGGCAGGACCGCGCCAGGCA
>NCJR01000252.1 GCA_002282555.1 Rhodobacterales bacterium 34-62-10 | reverse complement strand
AGATCGATGCGGCCTTCCATCTTGTAGCCGACGTCGATGATGGCTTGTCCCGCTTCGATTGCGATGACCTTGCCTTTGACAACCGAACCCTCTTCGGGGGTGTCCATTTCGAAGCTTTCGTTCAGGAGGGCTTCGAAATCCTCCATAGTTGCGCGCTGAGCCATGTGGTCTCTGAGTTCCTTTTCAACGTTGTTTTCTGGCCGTGCGGTTGTCTCCGCCGGTCTTGGGATTTCAGTGGTCCGTAAATATCAATGAGAGGCGGGCGGAGATGTGGGTCCGGGTCACCCCGTGCCTTGCTCCCAGCCAGCCCTGCAAAACCTACTGCCGTTCGGACGGTTGGCCAATAGCCCCGTTAGCCCTGTTTTGCAAGAGGCAAAGGCGCGTGACGCCCCTGCCCCTTTGCGGCGGTGCGGGGTATCAGGTGCGGTCGATCACGAAATCGGCGCGCGGGCGGCGGACCTTGGCGCGGCCATGCAGCCAATCCTTGCCGGCGTCGCGGTAGCCCAGCGGCAGCAGCAGCACGGATTTCAGGCCCAGCTCGCCCAGACCCAGAATCGCATCCACGGCGGCGGGATCGAACCCTTCCATCGGTGTGGCGTCCACCTCTTCCTCGGCGGCGGCCATGAGTGCGAAGGACATCGCGATATAGGCCTGACGCGCGGCGTGGTCGTGGTTCACTTGTGGGTCGCGCGGCAGGTAGCCCGCTTTCAGCTTGTCGTAATAGGCGGTGAGGCTGTCGGTCAGACCGCCGCGCGCCTGTGCGGTCAGATCGACGAAGGCGTCGATGCGTTCGGCGGTGTAATTGTCCCACGCGGCGAAGACCAGAAGGGCGGTGCCATCGACGATCTGCTTCTGGTTCCACGCGACGGGCGCGATCCGGGCGCGCAGGTCGGGGTTGGTGACAAGGATCACCTTGAAGGGCTGCAAGCCGGAGGATGTGGGCGCAAGGCGTGCGGCCTCGATGATCCGCTCGATCTTGTCGGCGGGCACGGTGCGGGTGGGGTCCATGGCCTTGGTCGCATAGCGCCAGTCCAGCTTTTCGTAAAACATCGGTTATCCTTGCTACGGGGGGGTGTCTGTGTCTGACACCGGGACCTAGGCGGTCCGCGCGGCTGGACAAGTGTGCATCCGCGCATGGCGGCCATGCGCCATTCCGCAGATGTCAGCGGCGCGCGGCGATGGCGGCGATGGCGGCGGCGATGGCGGCGGCGATATCCATGGTGGAGGTGTCGATCAGCACGGCATCCTCGGCGGGTTTCAGCGGGGCGGTGCTGCGGTCGCGGTCGCGGGCGTCGCGGTCAAGCACGTCGCGCAGCACGTCGTCATAGGACATGTCGCTGCCCGCGGCGCGCAGTTCGGCGTGGCGGCGGTGGGCGCGCACTTCGGGGCTGGCGGTGACGAACAGCTTCGCCTCGGCCTCGGGGCAGATCACCGTGCCGATGTCGCGCCCGTCCAGCACCGCGCCCCCTGCCCTGCGCGCAAAGGCGCGTTGATAATCCAGCAGGGCGGCGCGCACTTCGGGGATGGTGGCAACCTTGGAGGCGGCCTGCCCTGCGGCGGCGCCGCGCAGATCGGCGCGCTCCAGATCATGCGGGGTCAGGGCTGTGGCGGCGGCGATGGGGTCGGTACCGTCCAGCATCTGCACCCCCACGGCGCGGTAGAGCAGGCCGGTGTCCAGATGGGCAAAGCCGAAATGCGCGGCGACGGCGCGGCTGATCGTGCCCTTGCCTGCGGCGGCGGGTCCGTCGATTGCGATGGTGAAGGCCATGGGATGCTCCTTTCCCTTAGAGCGTGTCGCGTTCATTCGCATTCACACAACACGCTCTAGCCATATGTTAACGCGTGTTTTTTCGCGCAAAACCGGTTCCCACTTTTGCGCAACATGCTCTAGAGCTATCCCAAGGTGCTGCGGGTTTCAATAAAGCGGGCCGTTGCGCCGATAATCGCGCCAGACCATCCACAGCAGTGCAAGAGCAAGGCCAAGCAGCGCGAATTTGCCTTGGGTCAGGGCGGCGGCATGATCGGCAAGGCTGACATCGCCCCTGCTGACGATGCCGCGCAGGACCGCGTTTTCCCAAAGGTCCGTCGCGCTGTAGAGAAAGGGCACCATGGCCAGCCAGCCGCGCCCCAGACGCCAGATGATACTGGCCAGCAGCAGGCCAAGCAGCGGCGGGAACAGCGTGTCCAGCCAGTGCAGCGGCCCCATGTAAAGCGCCAGCGCCGGTTCTTCGAGCGCCATCATCCAGTTGGTCATGCGCGCGGCATCATAGCCGGTGATCCATGTGTCGGGGGGCAGCATGCCGCCACTGGCCGGCACCAGCCAGATCGCGCCGATCCCCAGCATCAGCAGATAGATGGCCGCTGTCAGCGCGGTCAGCAGGCGGATGTAGCGGCCGTATGTCATGCACCGACCCGTGTGATCCGGGCGCCCAGGCCCTGCATCAGGGGTTCGAACACCGGGAATGACGTGGCGATGGGGGCGGCGTCATCGACGGTGACGGGGTTTTGCGTGACCATGCCGAGCACAAGGAATGACATGGCGATGCGGTGATCCAGATGGCTGGCCACGGTCGCGCCGCCTTGGATATGGCCATGGCCCAGCCCGGTGACGGTCCACCAGTCGGGGCCATCCTCGACCGCGACACCATTGGCGCGCAGGCCGGTGGCCATGGCTTCGATCCGGTCGCTTTCCTTGACGCGCAGCTCCTTGACGCCGCGCATCACGGTGGTGCCGGTCGCGCAGGCGGCGACGATGGACAGCACGGGGTATTCGTCGATCATGCTGGCGGCGCGGGCGGGCGGCACCTCGATGCCATGCAGGTCGGGCGAGAAGCGCGCGCGCAGATCGGCGACGGGTTCGCCGCCTTCCTCGCGCAGGTTCTCATAGGTCAGGTCCGCGCCCATCTCGCGCAGCGTGTCGAACAGGCCCGCACGGGTGGGGTTCAGGCCGATATTGGGCACCAGCACATCCGAGCCGGGCACGATCAGCGCGGCGCAGACGGGAAAGGCGGCGCTGGAGGGATCGCGCGGCACGACGATATGCTGCGCCACCAGTTCGGGCTGTCCGGTCAGGGTGATCTCGCGCCCTTCGGGTGTGTCGCGGGTCACGATCTCGGCCCCGAAACCGGCCAGCATCCTTTCGGTATGATCGCGCGTCGCCTCGCGTTCGATCACGACAGTCTGGCCGGGGGCGTTCAGCCCTGCCAGCAGGACGGCGGATTTCACCTGCGCCGAGGGCACGGGCACCACATAGCGCACGGGCACGGGGTCGGCCGCGCCCACCACGGTCATCGGCAGGCGGCCACCCGCGCGGCCCACGGATTGCGCACCAAAGAGCGCCAGCGGATCGGTGACGCGCGCCATCGGGCGCTTGTTCAGGCTGGCATCCCCGGTGAAGGTCGCGGTGAT
>NCJR01000251.1 GCA_002282555.1 Rhodobacterales bacterium 34-62-10 | reverse complement strand
ACATCTTTGCTGCCGCCATCGGGTGCAATGAAGCCGAAGCCTTTGGTGGTGTTGAACCATTTCACGGTGCCTGTGGCCATATCCGTGGTCTCCTGTCTTAAGTCGCCATCCGCGATGTGCGATGGCCTGGCGTTGGTCGGTCTGGATCGAAGGACTGAGCGCCGTTGGACGGAAGACAGTGGTCGAAAAAGAATAACGTAGCCGGATCCGTATGACAGGTTGAGTCCTGTCTGGCAAGCTTTTTTGCGGCGGCTTCAAAAGGCGGGGGTTCCGCGTCGGAAAACCGGCGATGTTTTTGTCATCAGCCCTCGACAATCAAGGATAAAGCAACATTTACATGCCACTGGTATGAACAGGAGCGCAGAGGATGGACGGAGGAGTGTTTATGGCACGCGAGCAAGAAGCACAGCGGCAGGCAGCAGTCAGGGAAGCGGCCATGGCCTCGATCCGGCGCAAAGAACTGTCGCAGATGGCGGGTGGCCATGCGGTGATGGCCGGTTTGATGGGATTTGGTGAGGCGGCTGAGGGGCGTGGGGCATTCCCTGCGATCGTGCACGGTGCCAAGCTGTTCTGCATCGCCTTTGCCTTTTTGGTGCCGAACTATCTGGTCTGGTCGATCCTGCTCTGACGACGTGGGTTTTTCGTATTCAAAGACTTGAATGTTACTTCGGTTTCGGCTATCTTGAGTTTAACGCAGTCGCATATCGTGCCTGCCCCATTCGAGGATGCCTGAAATGACACTTGACCGTAGCGTGATGATGTTCGCTGGATTCATGGTGCTGTTGAGCGTGGTGCTGACTGCGCTTGTTTCGCCGTTGTTCATGTGGTTCACGGTTTTCATCGGCGTGAACCTGATCCAGTCGTCGATCACGGGTTTCTGCCCTGCCGCGAGCATATTTCGCAAACTGGGCGTCAAAAGCGGCTGCGCCTTCAAGTAAGGCCCCGCAGGAAAGATGAAAAAGGGGGCACCAGCGGTGCCCCCTTTTTGCGTTCGGGTGCGTTCGGGTGCGTTCGGGTCAGTGATCGATGTGGATCACAGCACCGTCACGACCGTGCCCACGGGCACGCGCTGATAGAGATCGATGACATGGTCATTGATCATGCGGATGCAGCCGTTTGACACAGACAGACCAATGCTTTGCGGTTCGGTCGTGCCGTGGATGCGGAAATAGGTGTCGCGGCCATTCTGGAACAGATAGAGCGCGCGGGCACCCAACGGATTGCCCGGTCCGCCCGGCTGCACATAATCGTTGTCCACGAATTTGGAGTAAGCGCGGGGGTCACGCTCGATCATCTCGTTCGTGGGGCGCCATGTCGGCCATTCTTTCTTGACGTCGATGGTTGCGGTGCCGGTGAATTCCAGCCCGGCCTTGCCCACACCCACACCGTAACGGCGGGCGCGGCCACTGTCGGTCACGAAATACAGAAAATGCGCGCGCGGCAGGACCAGAAGCTGCCCGACACCGTATTTGGCGTCGATGTTCACCTCTTGCGGGGCGAAGCGCGGGTTGAGGGTGAAGGTCTTTGCCTGCGCGAAGGCTGTTTGCGGCAGGGCTGCTGCGGCGAGTGTGGAGGCAATGAGCGTGCGACGGGAGATCATGGCGGGGTCAAATCCTTGGTGGCTATGCAAAAGATTAGGCATTGCCGGGAGATTCGTTCAAGGCGAAGCAAGCCCCGGCCCGCGTTTTGCGGGCGGGCCGTGCCTTTGCTGCAAGCCCGCCGCGCGATGCCGTGCCCCGGTTTAGCGGGTGAACTTCTTGAACTTGATCCGCTTGGGTTCCAGCGCATCGGCCCCAAGGCGGCGTTTCTTGTCTTCCTCGTATTGCTCGAAGTTGCCCTCGAACCATTCGACATGGGCATTGCCCTCGAACGCCAGGATATGGGTGCAGATCCGGTCAAGGAAGAAACGGTCGTGCGAGATGACCACGGCGCAGCCCGCGAAATCCACCAGCGCATCTTCCAGTGCGCGCAGGGTTTCGACGTCAAGGTCGTTGGTCGGTTCGTCAAGCAGCAGCACGTTCCCGCCCGAGCGCAGAAGGCGCGCCATGTGGACGCGGTTGCGTTCACCGCCCGACAGAAGCGAGACTTTCTTCTGCTGGTCGCCGCCCTTGAAGTTGAAGGCCGAACAATAGGCGCGCGCGTTTACCTCGGCGTCGCCCAGCTTGATGATGTCCTGGCCATCGGCAATGGCCTCCCACACGTTTTCGTTGGGGTTCAGGTCGTCGCGGTTCTGATCCACATAGGACAGCTTGACCGTGTCGCCATATTCCACCGTGCCCTCGTCGGCCTGTTCCTGTCCGGTCAGGATGCGGAAGAGCGTGGTCTTACCTGCACCGTTGGGGCCGATCACGCCGACGATACCGCCCGGCGGCAGGGAGAAGCTGAGGTCTTCGATCAGCAGCTTGTCACCCATGTGTTTCTTGAGGCCATTGACCTCGATCACCTTGTTGCCAAGGCGGGGCCCGTTCGGGATGACGATCTGGGCATTGGCCAGTTTCTCACGCTCGGACTGGCTGGCCATTTCATTATAAGCGTTGATCCGCGCCTTGGACTTGGCCTGCCGCGCCTTGGCGCCCTGCCGCATCCATTCCAGTTCGCGTTCCAGCGTCTTTTGCTTGGACTTATCCTCGCGCGCTTCTTGCGACAGGCGCTTGGCCTTTTGTTCCAGCCAGCTGGAATAATTCCCCTCATAGGGAATGCCGCGGCCACGGTCGAGTTCGAGAATCCAGCCGGTGATGTCATCAAGGAAGTAGCGGTCGTGCGTCACGATCAGGATCGTGCCGGGATAGGCGATCAGGTGGTTTTGCAGCCAAGCGATGGTTTCGGCGTCGAGGTGGTTGGTCGGTTCGTCCAAGAGCAGCATGTCGGGCGCTTGCAGCAGCAGTTTGCAGAGCGCGACGCGGCGCTTTTCACCACCCGACAGCAGGGTCACATCGGCATCATCGGGCGGGCAGCGCAGCGCCTCGAGCGAGATGTCGATCTGGCTGTCCAGATCCCACAGGTTTTCGGCGTCGATCTGGTCCTGCAATGCGGCCATCTCATCCGCCGTTTCGTCGGAATAGTTCATCGCCAGTTCGTTGTAGCGGTCCAGGATCGCCTTTTTCTTGGCGACGCCCAGCATCACGTTGCCGCGCACATCCAGCGATGGGTCGAGTTCGGGTTCCTGCGGGAGATAGCCGACGGTGGCACCTTCGGCGTGCCACGCCTCGCCCTGAAAATCCTTGTCCATGCCGGCCATGATCTTGAGCAGGGTGGATTTACCCGAGCCGTTGACACCCACGACACCGATCTTGACGCCGGGCAGGAAGTTCAGGTGGATATTTTCAAAGCATTTCTTGCCGCCGGGATAGGTCTTGGAGACGCCCTGCATGTGATAGACGTATTGATAGGCTGCCATTCGGATCGCTCCTTGAGGGGAATGCGTGGATTTG
>NCJR01000542.1 GCA_002282555.1 Rhodobacterales bacterium 34-62-10 | reverse complement strand
CCTGCCCGTCGCCGCGCGTCTGAACGCCAAGGATGACGATGGCCGGGTCTTGCGAGAACACGTTGAAAAAGCTCATGGGCGCGGCGTTGCTGTGCCCGGCGTCCGACCGCGTCGTCACCAGTGCGATGGGGCGTGGCCCTACAAAATTGGTTAGCAGGCGGTAGCGGTCCTGCGGCGGCAGTTGGGTGAAGTCGAACTCCATCATCCGGCCTTTCTGAAGGTCATGGGGTCAGTGCGCCCTTCCTGCACCGCGTGGCAGCGCACATGGCTGTCACCATGGGTGCGAAATGCGGGCGCCTCAAGCCGGCAGCGGTCATTGGCAAGGGGGCAGCGCGGGTGAAAATGGCATCCCGCGGCGTGATGGGATTGGGCACCTCGCCCGCCGGGCGGTCCATATCGCGATGCGCCATGGTGATGTCGGGCACGGTATCCAGCAGCAGCCGCGTATAGGGATGCTGCGGCGCGCTGAAGATGCGATCCGCCGGGGCCAGTTCGACCAGACGGCCCAGATACATCACCCCGATCTGGTCCGAAATATAATTGACCACCGCCAGATCGTGACTGATGAACAGATAGGTCAGGCCGAGTTCGCGCTGCAATTCCCGCATCAGGTTCAGGATCTGCGCCTGCACCGACACATCAAGGGCCGAAGTCGGCTCGTCGCAGACCAGAAATTCGGGCTTGGTCGAAATCGCCCGCGCGATGGAGATGCGCTGCCGTTGCCCGCCCGAGAATTCATGTGGGAACTTCTCGCCATCCGCGGCCGAAAGGCCCACGAATTCCAGCAGCCGGTCCACCTCCTTGCGGCGCGCTATCGGGTCGGGATGGGTGCCGAAACTCTTCATCGGTTCGCCGATGATCCGCGCCACGCGCCAGCGCGGGTTCAGGCTGGCATAGGGGTCTTGAAAGATCATCTGCATCCGCCGCCGCACCGCCGGGGGTTGGCCGGCGCGGCCGATCGTGCCAGCGATCGTTCCGCAGCCGGTCACGGATTTCCGCTCGTGGCTCGCGCATCGGCGCTCACCGCGCGGTGTCGTCGCGAG
>NCJR01000250.1 GCA_002282555.1 Rhodobacterales bacterium 34-62-10 | reverse complement strand
CAACGGAGCCGGAAAAAGCACAACCTTGAAGGCGATCAGTGGTCTTCTGAAGGCAGAACGCGGCCATGTCAGCCGGGGTGAGATAAAGTTTGAAGGCACCGACATCACGGAGATGCTGGCACAGAAACGCGTCGAAATGGGTATTTGTCACGTCATCGAAGGACGGCGCGTTTTCGAGCATCTGACGCCGGACGAGAACCTGACTGCGGCGGCACCGATGAGAATGTCCCGATCTGACTTAAGTGCGGAAAAGGATAAAATATACACTTATTTTCCTAGGCTTGCCGAGCGCCGGAATTCGCAGGCGGGCTATCTGTCGGGCGGCGAACAGCAAATGCTTGCCATGGGCCGAGCTCTTGTGGGTGCTTTTAGTTGAACAGAATGCCTTGGCCGCCCTGGAAATCGTTTCGGAAGGATACCTGATCGAAAACGGCCGCGTTGTCATGCACGGTACAGCCGAGGCACTCAAATCCAATTCCGACATCCAGGAATTCTACCTTGGTGGCGGTGAAGGCACCAATTTTCACAATGTCAAGCATTACAGCCGACGCAAGCGTTGGCTGAGTTGAGTCTTTATATGGAGATTGTTCAGGGAGGACAAAATGAAGAAACTTACCAACGCACTGGCTGTATTTTCCATGATGGGGAGCTGGATGGCCGGAACCCAGGCTCTGGCGGAGCCGTTCAAGGTCGGGGTTTGCTATGATCTCAGCAAGGCCTATACCTTCGCCACGCCGCAGGTCTCGCAGGCGGCGATGGATCTGGCGAAGCTGATCAACATGCAGGGCGGGATCGGTGGCGAGCCGGTCGAGGTTATCGTTCGCGACCACGGAAACGAGCCGCAGCGCGGCATCGAGTGTTATTCGAGGCTGAGCAGAGAAGGCGTCTTCGTCTTCGACACCCTGTCTACGCCGGTGTCTCTGGCAATCCTGCCCCGCGCGATGCAAGACGGGCGCATTTTAATGCAGTCACTGGTGGGTCGCGGCGATGCGGTGGATGGAGCCGTTTTCGAATGGGTCTATCCGGTTGGTCCGACCTACTGGGGGCAGGCGGCAAACAACATCGCATATATCAAGCAGCTCCACGACGGCGATCTTTCGGATGTCAAGGTCGGCTACATTTATTTCGACTACCCGTTCGGGCAGGAGCCTATCGAGATTCTCACAACGCTGTCAGAGAAAGAAGGCTTCGAATTGCTGCTCTACCCCGTGCCGCTGCCGGGCAGCGATCAGTCCGGCGCATGGTCGAAGATGCGCCGTGACAATCCCGACCATGTGATCTCGTGGATGCTAGGTGGTGCGCATGTCGTCGCTTCGAAAGAGATGCAACGCAATCGCATTCCGATGGAGAAGTATATTTCTGTAAACTGGCTGAATGAAGTGGATATCGCCAATATAGGTGCCGAGGCCGCCATCGGCCTCAAGCGCGGCACCAATGTCGTGGGCGGTCCGGACGTGCCCCTTCGCCTTCAGATCATCAAGGAGCTGTACGACGAGGGAGAGGGTTCCGGTCCGCTCGTGAATACGCAGGACGTCTATTACAACACAGGTCTGGCGATGTATTCGATCGTCTTCGAGGCTGCCCGCAGGGCCGCAGAGCTAGATGGGATGCCGATCACGGCAGAATCCTATAAAAAGGGCCTAGAGTCGCTGGAAAACTACGACGCCAACGGTCTTATGGCACCAATCACGGTCACAGCCGAGGATCACGGCGGTGGCGGCAAGACGCGCATTGAGATGTGGGATGGCGAAACCTGGGTTCCGCAGACTGACTGGATCGCGGAATACAGTGATGTTGTTTGGGACGTCGTCAGGGAAAGTTCTTCGAAATACGGGGAATGACGAAGGTCAACTGAACGCAAAAATGCGTAGGGCTGAACATCAGTATTGGAACTATATGCTCTAAATTCAACAACGGGAGAGAGACACATGAAGACCAAACAGACACTGTGGACTATTGCCATCTCCGCTGGGTTGGCAACCAGCGGGGCGATCGCTTCGGCTCAGGAAAACGAGCCGATCAAGTTCGGCCTCTGCTTTGACCTCAGCAAGTCATACACATTCATTTCGCCACAGGTGGCACAGGCGGCTCAGGACCTTGCGATGTACACCAATGAAAACGGTGGCATCGAGGGGCACCCGGTCGAAATCATTGTGCGCGACCACGGCAATGAGCCCCAGCGTGGCGTGGAATGCTATGAGCAGCTCAAGCGTGAGGGCGTTTTTATCTTCAACTTCCTGTCTACGCCGGTCACGAACGCGGCTTTGCCGCGTGTTATGCGGGATGGAAACATTTTGATGCAGTCATTCGTCGGTCGTGGTGACGCCGTCGACGGCGAGGTTTTCGAATGGGTCTTCCCTGTCGGTCCGACCTACTGGCAGCAGGCGGCGAACAATGTTGCCTTCATCAAGGGCCAAATGGGGGACGATTTGAGCGACGCCAAGATCGGCTTCATCTATCTGGACTATCCTTTCGGGCAGGAGCCGATCGAGATTCTCAAGACGCTTGCCGATAAGGAAGGCTTCCAACTGGAGCTCTATCCGGTTCCGCTGCCGGGGTCGGATCAGTCCGGCGCGTGGAGCAGGATCCGCCGAGACAAGCCTGACTATGTGATCAGCTGGCTATTGGCCGGTGGACATGTTGTCGCGTCTAGGGAAATGCGTCGCAACGCTTTCCCAATCGATCGCTACCTGTCGGTGAATTGGATGAACGAGGTCGATATAAGTAATATCGGCGCGGAAGAGGCAAAAGGTATCTTGCGCGGGACCAACGTGGCTGGCGGGCAAGACGTACCGATCGTCAAGTCAATGCTCGACACCTACTATGCCAACGGCAAGGGGAGCGGTCCGGAAAGCCTGGTTCGTGACGTATACTACAATCTTGGCCTTGCAATCTATACGACGGGTTTCGAAGCCGCTCGGCTTGCGATCCAGGAGAATGGCTCGCCGCTGACGGCAGAGAGCATGAAGTCGGGCTACGAGGCGATTGAAGACTTCGACGCCAATGGCCTGATGGCTCCTGTGACCGTGACGCCCCAGGATCACGGTGGCGGCGGCAAGACACGCATCGAACAATGGGACGGAGCGAACTGGGTTGCGTTGACCGACTGGAGCGCTGACTACACTGATGTGGTGT
The DNA here is from genome assembly GCA_002282555.1 of Rhodobacterales bacterium 34-62-10. Classification (GTDB taxonomy): domain Bacteria; phylum Pseudomonadota; class Alphaproteobacteria; order Rhodobacterales; family Rhodobacteraceae; genus Seohaeicola. The sequence goes on along the minus strand of NCJR01000250.1, from coordinate 664 downwards.
GGGAAGTGATCAAGGAAAGTTCCGGAAAGTTCAACGTCGAGTGAGCATGGACTCTCCCGCGGCAATCCTGTCGCGGGGGAACAACATCCGCGTCTTCGAATTGAAACGATGCTGGAGAAACGAATTGGAAACCATGAGCCCGATCAAGCTTACAATCGAAGACGGCATCGCGACCGTCTGTATCAATCGGCCCGCGCGAAAGAACGCGTTGTCTGTAGACGCAACGAACGGGCTAACAGATGCTTGGGAGAAAATCGAAGCGGATGACAGCGTCCGTGTCGCAATACTTACCTCGGCGGATTGCGGTGTCTTTAGTGCCGGGCTGGATTTGAAGGAAGCCACGCAGATTGCGCGGGATGAAGGGATCGATATTCTGACGAAAATGCGCGACCCCTTTCACGAAACGATGCGCGCCTGCAGGAAGCCGATCATCGCCGCGATGACCGGATCGCTGATGGCGGGGGGCATGATGCTGACCCTCAATTGCGACCTGCGCGTCGGCCTCAAGGGAACAAAGGTTGGTATCACCGAGGTGAAGATTGGCCGCGGGTCGCCTTGGGCGGCACCGGCGCTGTCGATGCTGCCGCAACCCATTCTCATGGAAATCCTTCTGACCGGCGATCTGATGCCGATTGAGCGTCTGCATGATTACGGGTTCACCAAT
>NCJR01000249.1 GCA_002282555.1 Rhodobacterales bacterium 34-62-10 | reverse complement strand
CAGCTATATTGCCGTGCCCGCCGCGATGCGGGTGGCCTTGCCGGAAGCGAACCCGTCGGTCTATCTGACGCTGTCGCTGGGCGTGACCTTTCCTTTCAACCTGACACTGGGCATCCCGCTGTATATGGCGGCGGCGGTAGCCCTGACCGGAGGCTGATCCATGCAGACCCACAAGGCCAAACGCGTTGAAATCACGATCGAGGCGGTGATGCAGAACCGCCTGACCGATGCATTGCATGGGGCGGGCGTTACCGGGTTCACCATCCTGCCCGTTCTGGGGGGATCGGGGCGATCCGGTGACTGGACCCGGGAAGGTCAGGTGGGCCGGTCCGGGATGGTGCAGGTCGTGTGCATCATCCGGCCCGAGCGGATGGACGCGCTGCTGGACGCGGCCTTTGCTGTGGTCGAGCGGCATATCGGCGTGGTCTGCGTCACCGATTGCGACGTGCTGCGGGCTGAACGGTTTTAACCCGGCGGTAACCCTGACCAGGTAGGGTGCGGGGATGGATATGCACCCCGTTACCATAGGCCTGCCCGACCCGCTGCTGCGCGCGGCCGAAGACCTTGCTCAAGCCCGTGACATCAGTCTTGGCGCGCTGATCCGTGCCGCGCTGAGCGCCGAGTTACGGCGCGCCAACCTTCCTGCGAAGACGCCCAAACGGGCGGATGAGCGGCTCGTCGATCCCTTGCGGGCTCTTCTCGCTGTGGATTTCGGCGAAGCCCGCAGCTGGGCCGATCTTGAATCACGTCTGACCGCCAAGGGCTTTGCGCTCCGCGAAGCGGGTGGCGGCCTTGCCTTGCATGCAAGCTCCAGCGGACAACGCCTGTGCAAGGCATCCGAGCTGGGACATGCCTACTCCACCCTGATGCGCCGCTTTGGAGCGCCCTTTCCGGTTCACAGCCAGACATGGCTGGCCCGACGCGTCCTGCATGAAAAAGACCCCCTGCCGCATCACCGACAGGGGGTCCATGTTCATCACGACCATCGATCCTGACCGGATCAGCCCTTTTTCAGAACCCGCTGGCCCAGCACTTCGGCGATCTGCACCGCGTTCAGCGCCGCGCCCTTGCGCAGGTTGTCGGACACGCACCACAGGTTGATGCCGTTGTCGATCGTGCTGTCCTGCCGGATGCGGCTGATGAAGGTGGCGTAATCGCCCACACATTCCACCGGCGTGACGTAGCCGCCGTTTTCGCGCTTGTCGATCACCATGATACCGGGGGATTCGCGCAGGATGTCGCGCGCCTCGGCCTCATCGAGATGATCCTCGAACTCGATATTGATCGATTCCGAATGGCCCACGAAGACCGGCACACGCACGCAGGTGGCCGTGACCTTGATCTTGGGATCAAGGATTTTCTTCGTCTCGGCCACCATCTTCCATTCTTCCTTGGTGGATCCATCCTCAAGGAACACGTCGATATGCGGGATCACGTTGAAGGCGATCTGCTTGGTGAACTTGCGCGGCGGCTTGTTGTCGGTGGGGTTGTAGATGCTTTTGGTCTGATCCCACAGCTCGTCGATGCCTTCCTTGCCGGCACCGGAGACCGACTGATAGGTTGACACCACCACCCGCTTGATCCGCGCGCGGTCATGCAGGGGCTTCAGCGCGACGACCATCTGCGCGGTCGAGCAGTTGGGGTTGGCGATGATGTTTTTCTTGGAATAGCCATAGATTGCGTCCGCGTTCACCTCGGGGACGATCAGCGGCACATCGGGGTCATAGCGATAGAGCGAGGAGTTGTCGATCACCACGCATCCTGCCGCCGCCGCCTTGGGCGCATAGATCTTGGTCGCTTCCGAACCCACGGCAAACAGCGCGATGTCCCATCCGGTGAAGTCGAACGTGTCCAGATCCTTGGTCTTGAGGGTCTTGTCGCCAAAGCTGATTTCAGTGCCCAGGGATTTGCGGCTGGCCAGAGCCACGATCTCATCCACGGGAAACTGGCGCTCGTCCAGTATGTTCAGCATTTCACGGCCCACGTTCCCCGTGGCACCGACGACGGCAACCTTATAGCCCATCTGGGACAACTCCTATGTTCAGAACGTCGCGCTCATAGCGCAGCTTGACCCTGAATTAAAGCGGATTCGCCCTTTTGTCCCGGCGCGGGCCGGATCAGTCCAACCTGTCGCGGCTGAACAGATAGACGAGCAGCCCGATCAGGACCAGCACCGCGAAGAAGCCGAACAGGACCGCATAGGGTTGACCCACCGGGGCCGCAGGGTCCGCGACCGCACGATACAGCGGGCCTGTGCCCATCTGCATCACACCCACGCCACCGATGCTGATCAGGTTCATCAGCGTGATCCCGCGGCCGGCCAGATGCGGCGGCACGAAGCTGCGCCCATGCGCCATGATCAGCGGGAAGGACATGCCGAAGATGCCCACGACGGAAAACAGGATTACAGCCGTCACGAACCCCGGCTGCGGCCAGAGCGCCAGCGTGAAAAGCGCCGCACAGGACAGCGCATTGCCGCCGAAGATCACCCATTTGCGGGTGCCGAAAATCCGGTCCATCGGACCATAGAGGAAAGACCCTGCGATCATGGCCACCCCCATCACCAGCGTTGCGGTGCCGATCAATCCTTCGCTCGCGCCATGCACATCAGCCAGATAGGGGCCGACCCAGAGCCCGCGCAGGCCCGCGACAGGGGCGTAATTCACCATCAGAAGCGGAAAGATCACCCAGAGTTGGGGCATCTTGAGGATATCCAGAACCGAGCCTTTCACATCGCTGACGATGCGAGGCGGGTCTTGCACTGTCAGCCAGATCCCCGCAGAGAGGATCAGCGACAAGGCCGAGAGGCCCCAGATCGTTTCGCGCCAGCCAATGGCGCCAATGGCCCAAGCCAGCGGCGCCGACCCCGCCAGATTGCCCAGCGATCCGACCCCGATCATCACCGCGCCCAAGGTGGCGAACATCGCTGCCGGATACATGCGGGCAAAGATGTAGTAGGAGGCCATCAGCACAGGCGAGCATCCGACCCCGATCAGACCCATGGCGATCCAGATATGGAGGGGCGTCGTGGCCATGGCGAAAAGCGCCGCCCCGCCGCCGCCGCCGATGGCCAGGATCACCGCCGCCGTGCGCCGTGGTCCGATCCGGTCCAATGCTGCACCGACGGGGATTTGTGCGGCCGCGAAGGTCAGGAACCACAGCCCCGACGCAAAGGCGAGGTCTTCGGGGCCTGCGCCCACATCCTGCTCGAGCACGCGGGCCAGCACCGCCAGAAACGCCCGGAAGAACTGACTGAGAACGTAACCCGCGCAGAGCAGGACAAGGCCAAGACGCATCCAGATTTCCTCCCCGAAATCGCGCCTTTGGGTGCCATGTGCCCAAGAATTGTGCAAGGTGCGAAAAGATCAGTTTTTGGAATGGCTTTTCTGCGGGATGCTGATGGGTCAGGCCCCCGTGATCCCGGACAATGGCCGTGATTATCTGCTGCGCGGATGGACCGCCCAC
>NCJR01000248.1 GCA_002282555.1 Rhodobacterales bacterium 34-62-10 | reverse complement strand
TGACAGTGGGCCACCATTTCGTAGAGTGAGCGCCGAATTGCAAGGAAAACCCATGACGACGCGTCCTTATGTCATCGACCGCATGATCTCGGCCAAGTCGATCGCGGCCCGGATCGAAACCCTTTCGCATGAGATCGAGGCGGAGTTTGCCGATACCGACAAGTTGGTGGTGGTGGGGCTGCTGCGCGGGTCTTTTGTGTTCATCGCCGATCTGGTGCGCGAGCTGGACCTGCCCGTTGAGGTGGATTTTCTGGAGGCGTCATCTTACGGCAATGCGACGGAAAGCAGCCGGGAAGTGCGTATCCTCAAGGACTTGCGCGGCGCTATTGAAGGGCGTGACGTGCTGGTGGTCGAGGATATCGTGGATACTGGCCACACGCTGTTTCATGTGCGCCAGCTTTTGTTGTCGCGCGCGCCGCACAGGTTGAAAACGATTGCCCTGCTGGACAAACCCAGCCGCCGCGAAGCCCCGATCAAGGCAGATTGGACGGGATTCGAGATCCCTGATGAATTCGTGGTGGGGTATGGGATCGACTTTGCACAGCGCAACCGGAACCTGCCCTATATCGGCAAAGTCCGTTTTACCGATGCGGTCGTCACCGAAAGGTGATCGCATGGGCGGAAATCTCTGCTAGGCTTGCGACATTGTGTAGCAGCGGTTGAGGAGATTTTGCAGATGTTCAAGGGAATGACAGTCGTCGGCACGGTTCTGGGTCTGGCGATCCTGGCCGGGGCCGCGAGCGGGCAGGATGCCGCGCAAAAGGCGCTGGCGGATGCCACCAAAGCACGACAGGCGCAGATGCAGCTTTATGCCTTCAATCTTGGGCTTCTGGGCGGCATGGCCAAGGGTGAAGTGCCCTATGATGCGGCGGCGGCCACGGCAGCGGCGGGGAACCTGTCCAGTCTGGCGCAGCTGGATCAGTCGCGGCTCTGGCCGGAAGGGTCGGACGAGATGGGCGTTGACGGGTCAAAGGCCCTGGCTGCGGTCTGGGAAAATCTGCCCGATGTGATGGCAAAGGGGGCTGATCTGGTGACGGCGGCGGCGGCGATGGAAGTGGCGGCGGGAACCGATCTGGCCAGCCTGCAGGCGTCGATGGGGGCTTTGGGTGGGGCATGCGGGGCCTGTCACAAGGCTTACCGTGTTCCCAGCAATTGAGCGGAAACGTGCCGGGCCGGATCGGTCCGTCACGTGAATGATGATGCGCAAGACACTGATATCATTTGGGGTGATCGTGGCGTCCTTGGCGGGTGGGGCGTGGTTCATGACCAAGCCGCAGACGGTGGACGCCGCTGATTATGCAGGTCTGATCGGCGTGCCTGCGCGCGGGGCCATCGTCTTTCATGCGGGGGGCTGCGCGTCCTGTCACAGTGCGGATGGCGCCAGTGGCGAGGCCAAGCTGATCCTGTCGGGTGGGCGGGCCTTTGTGTCGGACTTCGGCACGTTTCATGCGCCGAACATCTCGCAGGATCGTGAGCATGGGATCGGGGACTGGTCGGTGACCGATCTGGCCAATGCGATGGTTCACGGGACATCACCGGAGGGGGAGCATTACTATCCGGCCTTTCCCTATGCGTCCTATGCCCGCGTGAGCCCGCAGGATATTGCCGATCTGCATGCCTATCTGACCACCCTGCCCGCTGATGCGACGCCGGACCGGGCGCATGATCTGGCGTTTCCGTTCACGCTGCGGCGGGGTTTGGGGCTGTGGAAGGCGCTGTATGCCGGGGATGACTGGCAGATTGACGGCGATCTGACCGAGGTCGAGGCGCGGGGCCGTTATCTGGCCGAGGCGTTGGGCCATTGCGCCGAATGTCACACGCCGCGCGGGGTTTTGGGCGGGTTGGACCGGGACCGCTGGATGGCGGGGGCGCCCAATCCGTCGGGTCAGGGCGATATCCCCAATATCACGCCGGCCAAGCTGGACTGGTCGCAGGCTGATCTGATTGCCTATTTCACATCCGGTTTCACGCCGGACTATGACACGGCGGGCGGCAGTATGGCCGCGGTGGTGGAAAGTCTGGCGCAATTGCCGGAGGCGGATCGGGCGGCGCTGGCGGCGTATCTTGAGCGATTGCCGCCCATAGAATAGCGCGCGCCCTGCCCGTTCCGGATCAGACCCGGCCCAGTCTGGCCTGACGCGCGGCGTTCAGACGCGCGAAATCGTCGCCTGCGTGATAGGATGAGCGGGTCAGCGGCGTGGCCGAGACCATGAGGAAGCCCTTGCCATAGGCGGCTTTTTCATAGGCTTCGAATTCATCGGGATGCACGAAGCGATCGACCGCGTGATGTTTGGGCGTGGGTTGCAGATATTGGCCGATGGTCAGGAAATCGATATCGGCGGCGCGCATGTCATCCATGACTTGCAGCACGGATTGCCGATCCTCGCCCAGACCCACCATGATGCCGGATTTGGTGAACATCGAGGGGTCCAGTTCCTTGACCCGCTGCAACAGGCGAAGCGAGTGGAAATAGCGCGCGCCGGGGCGGACTTCGGGATAAAGGCCCGGCACTGTTTCAAGGTTGTGGTTGAACACGTCGGGGCGCGCGGCCACAACCGTTTCAAGGGCTTGCGGGCTGCACTTGAGGAAATCGGGGGTCAGCACCTCGATCGTGGTGCCGGGGGCGCGGTGGCGGATGGCGCGGATGGTCTGGGCGAAATGCTCGGCCCCGCCATCGTCCAGATCGTCGCGGTCCACAGAAGTGACGACCACGTGGTTCAGCCCCAGCTTGGCGACGGCATCGGCGACGCGGCCCGGCTCGAACACATCCAGCGTCTGCGGTTTGCCGGTGGCGATGTTGCAGAAGGTGCAGCCGCGGGTGCAGATCTCGCCCATGATCATCATGGTGGCGTGACCCTGCGACCAGCATTCGCCCGCGTTGGGGCAGCCTGCTTCTTCGCAGACCGTGACCAGCTTGTGTTCGCGGATGATGTTGCGCGTGTCCTTGTAGCCCTGCGAGGTCGGCGCCTTGACGCGGATCCAGTCGGGCTTTTTCGGCTGGGCATTGTCGGGGCGATGCGCCTTTTCGGGGTGCCGTTGGTCGGGGATCTTCAGGTCACGCAAGACGCAACTCCCTTGACTGGTTTCTGAGGCCGCGAATACTGCGTTTTGACGTCTTTTGCAACGTCGTCTGACCCCTTTCAAAGTATCCCCGCATTTCGGGGTTTCAAGGACAAGTATCATGGGAAAGAAATTCCTTGCCGAGGTGATCGGCACTTTCATCCTCGTTCTGTTCGGCTGTGGTTCTGCGGTTCTGATGGGCGCGCAGATCGGCATGTTGGGCATTTCGCTGGCCTTCGGGCTGGCTATTGTCGCGGCCGCCTATGGGTTGGGCGCGATTTCGGGGGCGCATCTGAACCCGGCCGTGTCGCTGGGGATGGTGGCGGCGGGCCGGATGAGCGTTTCGGACTGTGGTGTCTATATCGTGGCGCAGGTGATCGGCGCGGTGCTGGGCGCGGCTGTTGTGCTGGTGATCGCCAGCGGGC
>NCJR01000247.1 GCA_002282555.1 Rhodobacterales bacterium 34-62-10 | reverse complement strand
GAGTGGGCGGATACCCCGGAATCGGTGGGCGGATAAAATCGGAACAGGTGGGCGCATCAAATCGGAATCGGTGGGCGCATCACCCCGGAATACGCAAACGCTGCCTTATGAGTTCCACGGCTGGGACGCGCGGGAGATGGACTGGGAAGACCTTCTCCCATGCTATCTGCGTATCCTTGAGGATTTAGGGGACTTGGTGGATCAGTACGGCTACTTGATTTGCGGTTGGAGCGCCTGATACCGACACTTACTCGGTCTATCGCAGTTCAAGAAGACACTCTGCGGCTCGAATGCGATCATGTTTTCGGGCTGCGGGACCACATGCATATCGTTGTGATCCGGACGTCGCCGCCGGGCTGGCCGGTCTGGGCTGGTACACCGGGTGGCTTGACCGCGGGTAGGTATATCTGTGGTCCTGGTGGGCGGTATACTCATAGGCTGTCGGAAGAGTCGGTAAAGGGCATGAGTTTCAATCCGCCTTCGCTGTGCGTGTGCTCTCAGGTTCTGCGTGGCGGCGCTCTACCGACAGCGTCTCGGGGTGGCGCCCGCAGATCGAGCGACGTAGCATGATCATCAGACCCAAGACAGATAAGAGGAGCAACAATGGAGCAAGGCCCTAAAACAGCGCTTGTGCTTCAAGGCGGCGGTGCGCGCGGCGCGTATCATGTGGGCGTCCTCAGGGCTTTGGCTGAGATCACAGGGGCGCGACGCTCCCCATTCCAGATCGTTTGTGGATCTTCTGTTGGCGCAATCAATGCCGCGTCCATCGGTGTTGCGGCAAATGATTTTCAGCGGGGCACAAAGCACCTGTCGTCCCTCTGGCGCGGCCTGAGATGCAACGCAGTCTATAACACGGATGCCTTGTCGCTGCTGCTGTCCTCTGGGCGCTTGGCCAGCACAATGATGTTCGGATATCTTGGCTTCAGCGCCGCCGGCGGTCTATTGGACTATGGTCCGCTCAAGAGACTGCTTGAGCGCGAGTTTCAGCGATCTCATCTCGAGCATGCCATCCAAAGCAAGGCACTGCATGCGTTGTGTATCACCGCCTCAAGCTATGAGGGCGGCCAAGCTGTCACCTTCTTCGAAGGCGATGAGACCATACCTGACTGGCAGCGCGCGCGCCGGATGGGCCAGCGCGTTCACATCACGCCTATGCATATACTTGCATCAGCGGCGTTGCCGTTCGCCTTTGCCCCAGTTCGTATTGATACGGGCTACTTTGGCGATGGAGCGCTGCGCTCAACGTCACCATTGTCGCCTGCAATCCGGACGGGGGCGGAGCGTATTCTCGTGATCGGCACGCGCGATACACAGATCGATCCCAGTCCTCGGTCGGGGAGCAAAAAAGGCCCAACATTTGGAGAGGTGGCTGGTCACTCTCTCGATATCCTGTTCAACGACAATCTTGAGGCAGATCAGGAGCGCATGCTGCGCATCAACCATACCGTCGCGCTCATTCCGGAAGACCAGAGGGACAAGACGCCACTACGTGTCATCGACAGCATCCTACTCAGCCCCACAAAGGATCTGAGAACGATTGCCCAAGCACATGCGTCCGACCTGCCTCGCACCGTGCGCATGCTGTTGCGCAGCGCCGGGGCCTGGGGCGGTGATGGACGGCTGGAGAGTTACCTCTTGTTTGAACCCGGATATGTCGGGGATCTGATCGACTTGGGATATGCGGATACCATAGCGCAAGTTGAAAGCATTGAAGGCTTCTTCGAAACCGGATGACAATGGGAAAGCGGTCTTGCCCTGACGAGGTCGTACGTCGAGTTTGCCGGGAATGGTACAGTTCTTTGGCCAGTTGAGTGAGGCGAACAAATCAGTCAAGATTCAGGGAAGATCCCATATGAGTTCGTGGCGCAAACATTGAAGGGACCTGATCATGCCAGACATCGCGATCACACGCACCGATACAGCGACCAAAGCGCGGATTGTTGGCAGATTGGAGGGGATCACAGAAGAAGCGGAACTCACGCTTTCGAAATTGTCCGCGAGGGTTGTCATTGCAGATCACACTTCGGTTCCCGATGCCATGCGGGGCATGGGTGTTGGTGCTGCACTTGTCGAGCGCTTGATTGGCGATGCCCGTGCCTCGCAACAGCGAATCGTGCCGCTATGTCCATTTGTGCGCGCCCAAGCCCAACGCAACAGAGAGGAATGGGCCGATGTCATTCAGTGGTAGAAAATTGAACTCACTAAAACTGATAGGAAGAAAGTAGATTTCTGACCGGCCGACTTTGATGTCGATGTGAGCTTCCAGAAAAGCCTTCAGACCCGGCGGCTTCCAACCTTACTTGTTCCCGTCGATCCACTTCGACATCAAACCTTTGTCTCGGAAACACTCTTCAGGCACGGAACGGCGCTTGATGCGCGCGAGGCGCTCGGCGAAGGCCACTTGCCTGGAGGTTGGGCGGCTGTCTGATGTGGCCAAGGGTTTCAGTTGGGATTGTGCGTCAATCCACACGCTGAGGGATCTTCGATCCTGCAAAACGTCCCAAGGCAACAGGGTCTGGTTGCGCATGGCCAGTGTGCGCGCATAGGCCACCTGTTTCGGTGTCGCAGGAAGGTTGAATGTGGCGTTGTCCATCGGGATTTTCCCTTCTTGACTATACCTCTCAATATAGAACAAAGAAAGAACATAATCAAGCTGACCCTGCTCATCGACCTCCTAAAGAGCGGCGTAAGATGGATCAGATCCAATCTGCCAAGCTATTTGGGGGGGGGCGAGGAATTAGCGCCGATGCCCCAAGGCGGCTCATTGGGGAACAATTTCAGAAAAGGGGGGAGTCGAGCGTCGGAGCAAGTGTTTGGTCGTGACCGGCACGGTTCTTCAGACCAGCCCAGAAATCGTGTTGCTACGGCGCGATCGAAGCCCCGCCCGCGATCAAGAACGCCATAGCAGCCGGTTTCCTGCACAATCTGCAGTAAATCGTGTGTGGGAACATGGACACCCAGATAGATGGCTGTTTCAGGCGCACACCATGTCCGATCCACAATCTCGCCGGTCACCAGATCGACGCACCAGGCATGGTCATAGGGTAGAGGATCATTAGCGTCCGGCCATCCCCGCACCCAGCCCTCGAAATATGCAAGGCCGCAACCTATGGCGGCGTCATAGGCGTTGCGGAAGCACTGCCGCGGCGTGGCAATGCCATATCCCTCGGGCAATGCTGTCCCGACCATTCGGGTGCCTCGGGCACGCAGAAACCGCGCGACAGGAAGGCGTCCGAACGGGCCATCCAAAGTTCGGTCATGACGTCAAAGCTGCACTGCGCAGAGCCTTCTTGCGTCATTCTGCGCACCGTTGCGCGCTGAATGGCGTCGTGGACAGTTGCGACAGGTCTGAACGTGAGCCATCATGGCAATGGTACTTGTCGATCAAGAGTGCTTTGCGCGCCGTGACTGGCAAGCTGGCAAAGCTTTTGGCACTCCAGACCGTTTTTGCACTGCGGATCCGGATGGTGAGCTCGTCGATGCCAAT
>NCJR01000246.1 GCA_002282555.1 Rhodobacterales bacterium 34-62-10 | reverse complement strand
GCCAGCGCCACCCACACCGAACACGGTGATACGGGGCTTCAGTTCTTCATGTCCGGGCATCGAAAGGTTCAATGTCATGATCTGTCCGCCTGAGGTTTCGGCCCGCATTCACGGGCATTTTTCTGCCTAATCGACACCGATGTTAACCTGTGCCGGCCTGAACGTCACCAAAAAAACGCGTTTTCACCACAAAATGTGGCGGGGCGCCGCGTGTTGCACGCGGGATTTCGCTCATGACGCCAGATATTGCGGTTACCAGTTGTCCTTGAACCATTTGACGGCCCTCTTGAGGGATCGTGCGGGATAGCGGTCTTGGGGAATCTCGAAGTCCCACCATTCGTCCTGCGGATGCGCCGCGAACAGGCACAGGCCCACCGCGCTGGCAAAACCGGGACCGGTCACCGATTGCGGCAGACCATGGACGCGCAGCGGGCGGCCAAGGCGGACCTGATGGCCAAGGATGCGGCTGGCCAGCCCGTCAAGGCCGGGGATCTGGCTGCCGCCGCCGGTCAGAACGATCTGCTGGCTGGGCAGGTGGTCAAAGCCCGCGGCATCCAGACGGGCGCGGACCTCTTCCAGGATTTCCTCGACACGCGGGCGCATGATCCCGATCAACTCGGCCCGGCTGACGCGGCGGCGGTCATGTTCCCAATCGCCGGTATCGCCGCCGATCTCGATCATCTCGCGGTCATCCATGCCGGTGGCGACAACGCCGCCATAGAAGGTCTTGATCCGTTCGGCATTGGCGGTGGGCACGCCCAGACCCATGGAAATGTCGCCGGTGACATGATCGCCGCCCATCCGCACGGAATCGGCGAATATCATGTGCTTTTTCATGAAGATCGAAATGCCGGTGGTGCCGCCGCCCATGTCGATGCAGGCCGCACCCAGATTCTGCTCATCCTCGACCAGCGCCGAGATGCCCGACACATAGGAGGAGGACGCGACCCCCGCCAGCTCCAGATCGCAGCGTTTGACGCAATGGGCCAGATTCTGGATCGAGATGCCGTCCACGGTCAGCATATGCATGTCGGTGGCCAGCCGCATCCCCATCTGCCCGCGCGGATCACCCAGACCCGAGCGGTGGTCCAGCGCAAAGTTCACGGGTTGCGCATGCAGCACCTCGCGCCCGTCGCCGTAATCGGGCACGTCACAGGCGCTCAGGACGCGGCTCACGTCCTGTTCGGTGACCACATGCCCCTCAAGATCAATGGCGCCCGCCAAGCCATAGCTGCGCGGATCGCCCCCGGACAGGCAGGCGATGACGTGATCGACGCGGATATTGGCCATCTTCTGCGCCGCCTGCACCGCCGTGCGGATCGCGCGTTCGGTTTCCTGCATCGCGTGGATTTCGCCGAAACGCACCCCGCGCGAACGGGTGGTGGCGGCCCCGATCACGCGAAAGCCCGCCTGCCCCGCCATCGGGCCGATCCCCTCCATCTCGGAACCGCGGTCGGCCCCGTCAAAGCGCAGCACAAGGCAGGATATCTTGGAACTGCCCACATCCAGAATGGCCACCACACCCCGCTGCATGGCGGCGCGGCGCATGTTCCGCATGGCGCGCTGGCTGTGATAAAGCTCGATCATCGTCCTGCAATCCCCGCGTTTGTTGTTTGTAGCTCCTGCCACTGCGTGACAGCGGCCGGGTTCATCCGGATCGTCGGGCGCGCGGCCAGACGCATGTCCACCACGGACAGATCCCGCTCCAGCATCTCATGCACCTGATCCAGCGCGATCACCCGCTCCAGCGCCTGCACCGGCGCGTCCTCGGGCAGCAGGATGCGCTGATCACGGTCCAGCACCACGTCCCAGCGCCGCTCGCCCACGCGCACCAGACCGCGCATCCGCGCGCCAAGCGGACCGGCCGCGCGCACCAGATCAAGGGCTTCGGTCACATGCTGATCCGCCCCCTCGCCCGCGATCAGGGGCAGGGTGGCAAATTCCTCGCGGCTGGCGGCGGGGCCGGTGATCATGCCATCGGCATCCAGCACCTCAAGCCCCTGCGCGGTGCGCCACAGCACCGCCGGGATGCGTTCCGTCACATCCACCTGCAAAATCCCGCCGGTCTCTCCGCTGGACCGCACCCGCACCGTTGCATCGGCCACGGCGGGCAATTCGCGGATCGTGGTCAGGATCGCCTCAAGCTCCAGATCAAAGCTGCTGACCGGGAAATCCAGTTGCAGGATCTCGCGGATATCTTCGGCCACGGTGGTCGAGGCGCCATCGATCGCCATCAGACTGACCATGAATTCCGGGCGGCTCTGGAACTGGTCGCGCATGTCGGTCACGGTGGTGACCACCGTCGCGCGCCGCGCATCATCGGACATGTAAAGCGTGACCGCGCCAAAGGCGATGGCGAAGGGCAGACCGATCCGCAGCAGGTTGCGGTAAAGCGGCGTCAGCATCAGCCGCTGCATCCGGTAAGCCCAGCGCGAAGGCGCGGGATCAAGGCGGGCGTTCACCGGTTGCATGAGGCATCCTCGACCATCCAGGCGCAGAACTGCCCGAAGCTGAGACCTGCGAGACCCGCATGTTCGGGGCTGAGCGATGTGGGCGTCATCCCCGGCTGCGTATTGGTTTCCAGCAGCACCAGACCATCCAGACCGCGCGTATCATCCCAGCGCAGATCGGTGCGGGTGACACCGCGACACCCCAAAGCGCGATGCGCGCGCAGCGCATAGTCCAGACAGGCCTCCGTGATCTCGGCGGGCAGATCGGCGGGGCAGACATGGCGCGACCCGCCGGGCTTGTATTTCGCGTCGTAATCATACCAGCCATCGGTGATGATCTCGGTCACGCCCAGCGCACGCTCGCCCATCACGGTCACGGTCAATTCGCGCCCCGGCGCATAAGCTTCGACCATCAGCACATCGGGAAGGGCTTCGGGCAGGCGGGGGGCATTCATGCCCTCGCGCACGATCACCACGCCCACGGAGGACCCCTCGTCATAGGGTTTGACCACATAGGGCGGGGCCATCAGATGCGCGGCCATGATCTCGGCCTGCGGCGCCAGCACGCTGGGCACCACGGGCAGACCCTCGGCGCGGTAGACATCCTTGGTGCGCTGCTTGTCCATCGCCAAAGCCGAGGCCAGAACGCCCGAATGGGTATAGGGCAGGCGCAGCCATTCCAGCAGGCCCTGCACACAGCCATCCTCACCCCAGCGGCCATGCAGGGCGTTGAAGACGACATCGGGGGCAATCTCGGTCAAACGCGTGGCAAGGTCGGGGCCTGCGTCCAGCGCCACGACCTCATATCCCTCGCCCCGCAATGCAGCTGCGCATTCGCGCCCTGATGACAGCGACACCTCGCGTTCAGCCGACGCGCCGCCCATCAATACTGCAACCTTGGGGGTTGTCCTGCCCGACATACCCAATTCGTGCCTCAGTTCCCGGGTCTTTTGTGACCCCGTTTTTTGCTAGTGCCTGTCAACCGCGTGCAGGGGCCGTTTCGCCGACCCTCATGATTTCCCACTCTAGCGTGATACCGGTTG
>NCJR01000245.1 GCA_002282555.1 Rhodobacterales bacterium 34-62-10 | reverse complement strand
CGACGCCGACGGCGCTTCTTCGGCTTGCCCTCATCATCACCCGCCTCGGCCGGACGCTCCGCACGTTCCGTCCGCTCGGCCCGTTCGGGGCGCGCGGCGGCTTTGGCGGCGGCTTCCTCCTCGGCGGCTTCCGCCTCCTCCAGATCCCAGGCCGACACGCTGCTCTCGACCTCGTCCATCAAGGACGGATCGCCCGACACCACATGCGGCACCTCGACCACGACACGGGTCGCGGTCTTGAACTTCTCCATGGTGAAATCGGGGCTGATCAGCGTCGGATCACCCTCGATCCGCACCGACAGACCATAACGCCCCTCGATCTGGGCCACATGGTCGCGCTTCATGTTCATCAGATAGTTGGCGATGCCCACGGGTGCCTTGATCAGCACCTCGCGTGAGCGCCGCCGCACACCCTCTTCCTCGATCTGGCGCAGGATGGACAGCGCAAGGTTGTCATCCGACCGGATCAGACCCGTACCATGGCAATGCGCGCAGGGCTGCGTCGTCGCCTCGATCATCCCGGGGCGCAGACGCTGCCGCGACATCTCCATCAGACCGAAACCGCTGATCCGGCCCACCTGAATCCGCGCACGGTCGGTTTTCAGCTTGTCCTTGATCCGCTTTTCGACAGCCGCATTATTGCGCCGCTCGTCCATGTCGATGAAATCGATCACGATCAACCCGGCCAGATCGCGCAGCCGCAACTGCCGCGCCACTTCCTCGGCCGCCTCAAGGTTGGTCTTGAGCGCCGTCTCCTCGATCGAGCCTTCCTTGGTGGCCCGACCCGAGTTCACGTCGATCGCCACCAAAGCCTCGGTCACGCCGATCACGATATAACCACCGGATTTCAGCTGCACCGTCGGGTTGAACATCGAGGACAGATAGCTTTCGACCTGATGGCGCGCAAACAGCGGCATCGGCTCGCGGTAATGCTTCACGTTGACCGCATGCGACGGCATGATCATCTTCATGAAGTCCTTGGCGATGCGATAACCACGTTCACCCTCAACCAGAACCTCGTCGATCTCGCGGCTATACAGATCGCGGATCGACCGTTTGATCAGATCGCCCTCTTCATAGATCTTCGCAGGCGCCACCGATTTCAACGTCAATTCACGGATTTGTTCCCACAGACGCAGCAGATATTCATAGTCGCGCTTGATCTCGGTCTTGGTCCGCTTGGCCCCGGCTGTGCGCACGATCAGCCCCGCACCGCGCGGCACGTCGATCTCGGTCGCAATTTCCTTGAGCTTCTTGCGATCCACCGCATTGGTGATCTTGCGCGAAATCCCACCACCGCGCGCGGTGTTCGGCATCAGCACGCAATAGCGCCCCGCCAGCGACAGATAGGTGGTCAGTGCGGCCCCCTTGTTGCCACGCTCTTCCTTGACGACCTGCACCAGCAGGATCTGACGCACCTTGATGACTTCCTGGATCTTGTAGCGCCGCGCGCGGGGCTTGCGCACCGGGCGGATATCCTCGGCATCATCGTCATCGGATACGGATTCGATGCTGTCATCGCGCTCCATCGTCTCGACTGCGCCATCATCATCGTCATCGTCATGATCATCCGACAGATCGGCCGGCTCATCGACGGGTGTCTCGCCCACGACCTCCATCGGCGATGTGCCCTCGGTCACATCCCCTTCGTCCAGATCGATGGTCTCCATCCCGGCGATCTCGTCGCCCTCGGCATCGCGGGTGGCCACGGCATCATCGCTGCGCACGGATTCCGAGCGGCTCCGCCCATTCGACCGTGACCGCGACTTCGAGGACCGGGGCTTTTCATCCTCGTCCTCGCGGCGCTGCGCATCGGCATAGGCCTGCTCTTCCTCCATCAGCGCCTGACGGTCGGCGACGGGGATCTGGTAATAATCCGGATGAATCTCGGAAAACGCCAGGAAACCATGCCGGTTTCCGCCGTAATCCACAAAAGCCGCCTGTAACGAGGGTTCGACCCGCGTGACCTTGGCTAGATAGATGTTACCAGCAAGCTGGCGTTTGTTTTCAGATTCAAAATCAAACTCTTCGACTTTGTTTCCATCCACCACAACGACGCGGGTTTCTTCCGCGTGTGTGGCGTCGATCAGCATTTTCTTGGCCATTTTTTCCAATTGCACAGCGGCGCAACCCCGACCCCGGAGGGCGGAGGCCTTGCGGCAAGTGTCTATCAAGGGCGAGGGGAAGGACACGCGCGAACCGTCCGGTCATCCTGCATGCCGCCGACAGGGGCACAGGCCCCGAAAGGGGCATGATGATGGGATCGGTTGCTCTCGCGCGCCTCATCGCGTTTCTTCTCCGACGCCCTCATTGTCATGGGGCGCCCGTTCAAGGCCTTCACCGCCTCGCTCTCACAAGGGGTTCGGGGGTTCGTCAGTCCCGTTTCCGGGGCTCAATCGGTCTGCATCAGCCGTGCCGGAAAAATCCTACACATAACGGATACAGCGAAACTCAATGGCGGGTCACATCAGGTGCCACACACCATATCTCACCATAGCGGCAGGGTGCGGCACAATACAATCGGAAAATCATGGGCGGCACCCGCCGTGCCGCGCAGGGGATCAGGATGATCCCGCCCCCTGCCCATTCTTGGCCCAGTCGTGGACCAGCCTTTGCCCAGCCTTGACCCGGTCTTGACCCGCTATGTGACCGGCCCAAATCCGCCCCGGATCAGAGGTAATCCGACCGGCTCAGGTTATACTTGGCCATCTTTTCGTTCAGCGTCCGGCGCGGCAGACACAACTCATCCATCACCGCCGCGATCGATCCCTTGTGCCGCCGCATGGTGTTGTCGATCAGCATCCGCTCAAAGGCTTCCACATATTCCTTGAGCGGTTTGCCCTCGGTGGTCATCACCGGCTGCATTTCCTCGTTGTCGGTCATCAGCAGCGACGCGATGGTGCCCGACCCGCGCCGCGATTGCAGCACCGCGCGCTCGGCCACGTTGATCAGCTGGCGCACATTGCCCGGCCACGGCGCCTGCAACAATTGCGCCGCCTCCTGCGCGCTGACCTGCGGCGCGGTGCAGCCATATTCATCGGCGAATTGCTCGGACAGCCGCGTGAACAGCGTCAGGATATCCTCCCCGCGCTGGCGCAGCGGCGGCGGCGTGATGCGCAGCGCCGCCAGACGGTAAAACAGATCGGGCCGCAGCGCATCCTCGCAGGTGCGATCCTGCTCCTGCAGGTTGGAAATCGCCACGATCCGTGTCTCGGCGGGCGTGCCCTGCTCGTTGATGAAACTCAACAGCCGCGCCTGCAAGGTGTCGGACAGGGTTTCCACATCCTCCAGCACCAGCGTGCCGCCGCGCGCCTCCTCGACCGCCGGAAGCTGGCTGTCCTCGGGCATCATCGGCCCGAACAGCCGCTTGGACAGCTTGTCCTCGTCATAGGCCGCGCAGGAAATCAGCACGAACTTGCGCCCCGCCCGCGCGCCCACCGCATGCAGCGCATGGGCCACCAGCGTCTTGCCGGTCCCGGTCTCGCCATCGATCAGCACATGCCCATCGGCCTGGCCCAGATCAAGGATATCC
>NCJR01000244.1 GCA_002282555.1 Rhodobacterales bacterium 34-62-10 | reverse complement strand
CGCATCGCCACCCCGCGTGTCGGCGACCGGGCGGCTTGCGACCGCGCAGCTTGAGGCGAGAGCGCGGCTTGCGAGCGCGCGGGGCACAAATGCAAAAGGCCGGGCGCTGGGCCCGGCCTTGTCACGACGCGCGCACGTCTTACTTCGCGGCGGCGTTCTTGTTGGCGGCCTTGATCTTGGGCTTGGACGGGCCGCTGTTGGCGTCGATGAAGTTCAGCACCAGCGGGCGGATGTTGTTGCGCCAGCTTTTGCCCGCGAAGATGCCATAGTGACCGGCATCGGGCTCCAGATGGCTGGCCTTCTTGCTGTCGGGCAATCCGGTGCACAGCGCCAGCGCCGCGATGCACTGACCGGGGGCCGAGATATCGTCCTTGGCGCCTTCGACCGTCTTGACCGCGACATCGGTGATCTTGCCGATATCGACATGGCGACCATTCACGGTGAATTCGTTCTTGGCGATCTCGCGGTTCTTGAAGATCCGCTCGACCGTGGACAGGTAGAATTCGGCGGTCATATCCATCACGGCCAGATATTCGTCGTAGAAACGGTTATGGGCATCGTGATCGCTGGCCTCGCCGCGGGCGGTGCTGGCGATCTGATCCATGAAGGCCTTGGCGTGGCGGTCGCCGTTCATCGAGATGAAGGACGACAGCTGCAGCAGACCCGGATAGACCATGCGGCCCACGCCGGGGTATTTGAAGCCGACGCGCTGGATCATCGACTGCTCCAACTGGCCCATGGTCACGCGGCGGCCGAAATCGGTCACATCGGTGGGGGTCGCGTCGGGATCGATCGGCCCGCCGATCAGTGTCAGGCTGCGCGGCTGGGCGCTTGGGTCTTCCTCGGCCAGATATGCGGTGGCGGCCAGCGCCAGCGGCGCGGGCTGGCAGACGGCGATCACATGGGTCTCAGGCCCCATGTGGCGCATGAAATCCACCAGATAGAGGGTGTAATCCTCGACATCGAACTTGCCGGCGCTGACGGGGATGTCGCGGGCATTGTGCCAGTCGGTGATATAGACTTCGCAATCCACAAGCAGGCTTTTCACGGTCGAGCGCAAGAGCGTGGCGTAATGGCCCGACATGGGTGCCACCAGCAGCACCTTGCGCGGGCGCGCCTCGCGGCCGGGGATGCGGAAATGGATCAGGTTGCCGAAGGATTTCTCGACCACGGTTTCGATATGGACAAGGTGATCCTTGCCATCGACGCAGGTGAAGGTGCGGATGCCCCAGTCGGGTTTGGCCACCATGCGCTTGAAGCTGCGCTCGGTCACGGCACCCCAGGCTGCCATCCACTGCAAAGCAGGGTTTGGCACCATGCTGAAAACCGGATAGGATGCCAAGGACAGGGCGGAGGCACCCATCCATTGGTTCGTATTGCGCATCGTTTCCATAAGGTCGTAAGCGGCCATATAACGCATCGGCGTCTCCTTGGTGTCCCATACGCAGGGGTGGTCATCGTACCGCTGGCCTCCCCGACAGGACGGCAACAATGCTGCGTAGCAGCGAGGATACGGGGAATTTGTGAACATGACAACTGAAGAGGCTGGTCAGGGCGAAAATTTAGAGCGCCTGAACACCAATCTAGCCAAAGTCGAGGAATTGTCCCAGCGGCTTGTCTCTGCATTGTCACACCGCAAGGCAGCGAATCCCACCTTGAATGCACCGGATCAGGAGATGTTCGCGAAAGCGGCCGGTGCCTATTGGACGCGGATGATGCAGAACCCCGCGCATCTGTTCGAGACGCAGGTCGAATATTGGGGCGGGGCGGTCAAGCATTTCCTTGAGGCGCAACAAGCCCTTGCCAGCGGCAAGTTGCAGGCGCCCGAGGATCACACCCCCGATGACCGGCGCTTTTCCAACCCGCTGTGGAAGACGCATCCCTATTTCAACTTCATCAAGCAGCAATACATGATCAACGCGCAGGCCATCGAAAAGGCCGTGGCCGAGATCGACGACATGACGCCAAAGGAAAAGCGGCGTCTGGAATATTTCGCGCGCCAGATCGTCGACATGATGGCGCCCACGAATTTTCTGTCCACCAATCCCGACGCGCTGGAGCGGGCGGTGGCCACGGAAGGTGAGTCGCTGATCAAGGGGCTGGAGAATCTGGTCGCCGATATCGAGGCCAATCAGGGCGAGATGCTGGTTCGTCTGGCCGATGACAGCGCCTTTGTGCTGGGCCAGAACATCGCCACCGCGCCGGGGCAGGTGGTCTATCGCAACCGGATGATGGAGCTGATCCAGTTCGCGCCCACGACGGACAAGGTCCATGCGATCCCGCTGATCATCTTTCCGCCATGGATCAACAAATACTACATCATGGACCTGAAGCCGGAAAACAGCCTGATCAGGTGGATCACCGATCAGGGCTTTACCCTGTTCGTGGTGTCCTGGGTCAACCCGGATGCGACCTACCGCGATGTGGGTCTGGATGATTACATGACCGACGGCTATCTGACCGCGCTGCGCGAGGTCAAGGCGATCACCGGGCAGAAACAGGTCAACGCGGTCGGCTATTGCATCGCGGGCACCACGCTGTCGATGGTGCTGGCGCTGCTGAAACAGCGCGGCGACACGTCGATCAAATCGGCGACCTTCTTTACGGCGCTCACGGATTTTTCCGAACAGGGGGAATTCACGCCCTTCCTGCAGGATGATTTCATCGACGGGATCGAAGCGGAAGTGGCCGAGAATGGCGTGCTGCGGTCGTTCATCATGGCGCGGACGTTTTCGTTCCTGCGCTCCAATGACCTCATCTATGGGCCCGCCATCAAAAGCTATATGCTGGGCGAGGCGCCGCCCGCCTTCGATCTGCTGTATTGGAACGGCGACGGCACCAATCTGCCCGCGCGGATGGTGGTCGAATATCTGCGCTGGCTGTGCCAGCAGAACCGCTTTGCCGGGGACGGGATCGATCTGCTGGGCACAAGGCTGCATCTGTCCGAGGTCGATCTGCCCGTCTGTCTGGTGGCCTGCGAGACCGATCACATCGCGGCATGGAAGGATAGCTACCGGGGCGCGCAGGGGATGGGGTCGGATGACCGCACCTTCATCCTGTCGCAATCGGGCCATATCGCGGGGATCATCAACCCGCCCTCGAAAAAGAAATACGGCCATTAAACCAACCCCGATCTGAGCCTGCCTGCGGACGCATGGAAGGCCGGCGCAGAGTTCCACGAGGGCAGCTGGTGGCCGCGCTGGGGCAAGTGGCTGGCCCAGCGGTCAGGCAAGATGGTTGACCCTAGGGCACCGGGTGATTCTGCCCATCCGCCGCTGTGTCCGGCCCCCGGAACATATGTGCTTCCACCCGCAAAAGACTGATAACAAACACATAAAAATTTATGCTGCATTGCGGCATAATATCCTTGAAATGCCGCGTTGCAGCATGCATATTGGGTGCAGCTTCAAGACACCGGGGTGGGCCCGGAAGCATGAAAAGGATCAAGACAATGGCCAAGACACAAGATTTCACCACCATGATGAAAGACATGATGGGCGCATTCCCCGTTGACACCAAATCGATGGAAGACGCGTTCAAG
>NCJR01000022.1 GCA_002282555.1 Rhodobacterales bacterium 34-62-10 | reverse complement strand
TTCTGAGATAGATGCAAAGGCAAGCAATTGGAGGAATACTTCAGCTCGTTTTGAGCGGATTCCCAGCCAGAAACATCTACGGGCCTTTTGTTTATGAGCTGACTATGGCCTCTCCTGCAGGAAATCTGCCATTCGCATATCCAAGATGCTCCGAGCGCCAAGTTATCCGGAGTGCTTTTTGACAACACCTGTATCCGGCATAACGCTTGCAGCCCGTAAATACCGAAATCTAAGAGTTAGCCTCATTGCCATGACCCAGCCTCTCGTTGCGATCGTCACCCCCGTTTATAATGGCGCGCAGTTTCTAGATGAAACCATGGCCAGCGTTCAGGCGCAGACGTGGAAGAACCTGGTTCATGTCGTGATCGACAACGCCAGCACTGACTCCACGCCTGAGATACTTGAGCGCTATAGAAATCAGCGCGTGCCTGTTATCGTCCGTCGAAACCAAACAACTGTACCCGTTCGGTCAAACTTTGAATTGGCCGTTCAGTCAGCCCCTGATAATGCGAATTATATACGGCTGTTGTGTGCGGATGATACATTTTATCCCTCGTCAACCGAAGAAATGGTAAGGCTTGCAGAAGCTCACCCGGAGGTCGGCGTCGTAGGCAGCTTGCACTGGTGCGACGGGGGTGTCGGTGATTTCAAGTGGCCCGCCACTCAAAGCGTGTTCCCTGGTCGGGAGGCCATCCGCAGGTTCCTGCTGAACCAGGGTACGATCATGCCCGTGCAAATGATGTTCCGAAAATCATTGTCGGATCAGTTTAAACCGTTTTTCCCGGATAATCTTAAAGGTGCGTTCGATCTGGATGCGATGCTGCGCCTGCTCCTACATTCTGACTTTGGCTTTGTGCATAAGGAACTGGGGTTTACCCGGGTGCATGAGAATTCAAACTCAAATGTGAATTTCGGAACAAGCACTCGGGCGTGGACACGCGATGCATTGGTTTTTCTTCGGGCATATGGGCCGCAATCCATGGGCAGCAATTTTAGCGCCGAATATCTGCGGTTTCGCCGTTATTATGTACGGCGCATCGTGGCGTGGTATCTGCGCGACAGGAAAAACCCCAACCTGAACATCCACTATGATGCGCTTCTTGAGGCTGGCACTCCAATAGGTCCGAGTCTGATAGCTGATGCATTAATTGATTGGGTGCTGTGCAAGTTCTCGGTGCGCAAATCGTGGGATGGGTATCCCGGCTGGCAGGGCTGACTGGCGGAAGCTTATTGAGCGAATGGCCACGTTGATGCTCCCCTTACTGGCGAAAACCGGACAATTTGGAAGTCGATTTGGGGATTCCAGTTTGCCTCCGAGTGAAACAGATGCATTTAGAATTGCAGCATTCCAGCAATGAAAAACTGGGCTGCAGCTGGCTACACGCGGGTTTGAGCGTTGCTCCATTCCAGGCGCATCAACCGGGGGCCTATCATGAACACAATTCGAATATTATCACGTCTCCTTGCGAGAGGTAACTCGACTGGAGAGGGAGCCACACAGCGCAGCATTGGTCTGATTGCGGCGCTGGTAGCAGGTGTTGCGTTGATGACCGGCATCGTTGGTTTTGCTGGTGCCGCTGTTGTTTACGAAACGGGATTAATGAGCCGGATCAAAGACCGGCTTTTGGCGGCTGATGCAGGCACTCCTTCTCTTTCCGACGCCATATCGATCGAATGGCATACCGTACAAACCGTGCTTGAAACCTTGCAGGTTGCAGAAGTACCCGTTGGCCATGTTGAGGACGCGGGCAATGGCGGTGGAATAGCAGAATTCGGCGGTAAGCTTGTCTTTGTAACCGGGCACGGCAGTTTGGGTGTGATAGATCCTGAAGCTGGCAAGATTCGGTATCTTCCAGACCGTATTCCAATGAATCTAGAGGGTCTGAAGTCTCATTCGGCTTGGGATGATGACGCCTTCTTCCGCGCGTGGTTCCGCGTACATCATATGCGTATTCAGCCGAATAAGGAGAGCGGGCACCACTTATATGTGTCATACAACCATTTCGAGAATGGGACGATATGCACCCGATTGAGCCGAGTCGGCATTTCGGAAATAGACGGTGACGTAATCCTCGAGGGACAGTGGGACACTTTCTACGAGTCTGAGCCGTGCGTTAACTTGGAAAAGCGCGGAAATGTGTTCTACGGGACCCAGTCTGGTGGCCGATTGTTGTTTGAGAACGATGGTACTGTGCTGTTGACGGTCGGCGACTATGGGTTTGGTGCCTGGACACCCGATCAGTTTGTGGATGGTGCTCTCGGTGACTGGTCAACTCTTCTCCGGATCGACCCTGAAACTGGTGAAAAACAAGTGGTGGCCACCGGGTTTCGTAACCCGCAGGGCCTTGTCGCAGATGATCAGGGGCGGATCTGGAGTACAGAGCATGGGCCGAAGGGCGGCGATGAACTTAACCTCGTAGTGGAGGGAGTGAATTACGGTTGGCCAGTTGAGTCGTATGGCGTGGAATATGGCTTGGGCGCGGAGCCTAGGGCTGACCTGCCCCTGAACCCTGATCAAGGACGCCACCGAATTCATCAAGCCCCGATCTTGGCCTTCATGCCCTCTGTCGGACTTAGCGGCTTGGCGTTTCTCCCTAACGACACGGAAGTGTTTGATCGGTGGGCGGGGGATCTCTTGCTCGGATCCTTGAACGGAAATTCCATTTTTCGAGCGCGGGTTCGGGACAATCGAGTTGTGTATTCCGAGCGCATACCGCTCGGGCATCGGTTGAGGGACATCATCAGACTAGAAGATGGGCAATTGGCAGTTTGGACCGACAGCCGATTAATTATCTTAATTCGTGATCCAGATGTGCAAGGCGAAGGGGAAGAGTTACTCATAAGCGGTTACCAGCCGATCCACGAAATCGAGGCTGGGTTGGCGGCGGCGCGCGACACTTCCTGGCGGCGCGAGGTATTCCAGCTTCACTGCGGGCAATGCCATACAGTCAATGGCGAGCCTGGTATCGGCCCCTCGCTGCACTCTATTGAGGGAAGAAAGATCGGCGCTGATGAGTATTATCCATATTCCACCGCCCTTCAGGGGGTGGATGGTAAATGGAGCCGCAGCTGGCTGCGTGCATTTGTACGCAATCCGGAGGCTGCGGGGTTCTCAAATTCCGCGATGCAAGGCCTGGCTATCGAGGATTACCTGACTGATGCAGCGATTGACTATGCATCTTCGAAAAGTGTCGAAGAGAACAAGACCACAGACTAGCTTTGAGCTTTACTAACGATCTTCCGCTAGTGTCTCGGTATGGAACAGACCGCTTCGACCCCCCATCCGGCTGAGCCCCTTAGAGGCAAAGACCTTATTCGCGACGCAGGATTCTGGAATGTCGTGAGGGAGGATTTCCGGACCCACCGGAAAGACATCTTCTTGCCCGGCTTTCAGGCTGTCTTGGTTTATCGGTTCGGAACATGGACTGACACGATCGGATTCCGTCCACTGGCGTTGGCGATGAAGGCAATTCACTATTTTGCTTATGTCTTCGTGCGCAATGTCTATGGCATCGAGTTACGCCGCACGATCCAGGCCGGACGGCGTTTCGAGATAGGCCACCAGAGCGGTATCGTGGTTCATGAATTTGCCCGTATCGGCGATGATGTGGTGATCCGCCAGAATGTTACCTTTGGGATTGGAACCAGCTGGGCCTGGGGTGAGGGGCCTACAATCGGCAGCCGGGTGAGCTTCAGCCCCGGCGTTGTGGTGATTGGCAATATCACAATCGGCGACGATGTATCCATTGGCCCCAATTGCGTTATCACCCAAGATGTTCCTTCAGGTCGGACCCTTTTTGTACCGCCGCCGCGGGCAGTGCCAAAAGCCGACACCGTTAAACAAGGTGCGGGTGATCAACCGGCATGAATTGTGCAAGTTGTAGGCGGAATTTATGGGTCAGGAGTTGCGTATGAGCCTCGCTAGAGGGTCAAATTTAATCCGCAGCTGAAGCCTGAATGGCAGCTAAAGCCAGTAGAGGAAACATTGATCTATGGTGAGGGCGCACCGTTGGATTCTCTTAACCTCGTGAACCTGATCATGTTGGTAGAACAGCACATAATGGACGTGTCCGGCGCTGAAATCGTGCTGGCAAGCGAGGCTGCCATGTCGCGCAAACGCAGTCCGTACCGCTCGGTTTCGGCTCTGGCTGATTATGCTGTTGAAGTTGCCCAGGAAATGGCAGGCTAATGAGCGTCCAGAAGCCTGTAATGGTCATCACAGGTACCCGAAAGGGTATCGGACGGTTTCTTGCGGAACACTATCTTGCTCAGGGTTGGATAGTAGCGGGCTGCTCACGCGAGAGCAGTGATCTCACGCATGAGGATTATCGTCACTTCTGCCTTGATGTAGCTGATGAAAAGGCCGTGACGGCGATGCTGCGTGCGGTCTCGCGCGAGTTCAATCGCCTGGATGTGCTGCTGAATAATGCCGGCATCGCCAGCATGAACCACGCGCTTTTAACGCCCAAATCGACCATCGAGCGCATTTTCCAGACAAATGTGTTTGGAACATTTCTGTTCTGCCGGGAAGCGGCAAAACTGATGGGGCGGCGCAAGTATGGGCGGATCGTCAATTTCGCGACAGTCGCAACTCCGCTCAAGTTGGAAGGGGAGGCAGTCTATGCTGCATCAAAGGCGGCGGTAGTCTCGCTAACCGAAGTGCTTGCGCGTGAAGTTTCGGGTTTGGGTGTGACCGTTAATGCAGTGGGACCCACACCTGTTCCAACAGATCTTGTGGGCTCGGTTCCGGAAGCGAAGATGACTGCGCTGATCGCGCGCCAAGCTATACCGCGCTATGGCGAAATGCGCGATGTGCTGAACGTGGTTGATTTCTTTATACGTCCGGAATCGGATTTTGTAACCGGCCAGACGATTTACCTCGGCGGCGTCTGACGGCCGGAGAGAACCATGCTCGACCTGCTTGAAGAAAGGTTTCGAGGTGCTGCAGGCAAGTGTGCGCTTGTGGCAGGGGATAACAGCTTCACATATGGCGACCTGCTGCAAGAAATGGCCGACTGGCGGGAGAAGCTTACGGCTGAGGGTGTTTCCGCTGGATCAGTTGTCCTGTTGAAGGGAGACTTTACACTTGCTTCTGTCGGCGCACTCTTTGCACTTATGCGCCTTGAGGCGATCATAATTCTGCTGGCGCCAGCGAGCTTCGAGAAAGAGCAGGAGTTTTCTGAAGTCGGAAGGGCGCAGTTTGTGGTCGATACGATGGCCGGGCAGATAGTGCCAGCATCGCATGATGGATCACATTTGCTCTATACGAAGCTTCGGGAAGCGCGCGAGCCCGGCATCGTTCTTTTTTCTTCAGGGTCAACAGGCGTATCAAAGGCCACGGTCCATAGCGCTCCACGTTTGCTGCAAAAATTCCGGCCGCAAGGGAAAGATCTGCGCACACTGGCCTTCCTTCTGTTTGATCATATCGCCGGGCTCGATACACTATTCTACAGCCTCGCAAATACCAGCATGCTGGTTTTGCCGGCAGTGCGCACCCCTGACGAAGTCTGCCGACTGATTGATAAACATCGCGTGCAAGTCTTGCCAACGGCACCAAGCTTCATAAACCTTCTTCTTCTCTCCGGAGCTATCGAACGCCATGATCTTTCCTCGCTGGAGATCGTTACATATGGCTCAGAGATGATGGCGCAGGGCACGCTAGAACGCTGTGCGGCCGCATTGCCGCATGTGCGTATACTGCAGAAATACGGAACTTCCGAGACTGGGGCATTTCCAACCCGGTCTCAATCCAATACCTCTACTTGGCTGAAGCTCGGCGGTGAGGGATTTGAGTGGCGGGTACGTGATGGCCTGTTTGAGACGCGTACGAGCAGTACGATGCTGGGCTATCTAAACGCTCCTAGTCCGTTTACAGAGGATGGATACTTTATGACTGGTGACCGGGTGGAGGTTGACGGCGAGTATGTGCGTTTCCTCGGTCGTGACAGCGATATAATTAATGTTGGTGGACAGAAGGTGTTTCCGGCTGAAGTTGAATCCTTGATCGGGGAAATGCCAGAAGTATCGGAAGTGGCCGTCTATGGTGAGCCGCACGCAATTTTGGGGGCGGCAGTAGTTGCGCGAATATGCCCGTCTGCAGATATCGCTCCCTCAGAGTTGCGCAAAGCTGTGCGCACTCATCTGGTCGGCCGCATAGAGCCCTACAAGATCCCACAGAAAATCATTCTGTCGGATCAGCCTCTGACCACAGACCGGTTCAAGACGATCCGTAAGGTTGGCGAATGAGTGTGGATCGGCCTGTAGGCGTGCCCGAAGGTTTCGAGAGAACGTCCGCAAGGGGGCCGTTCACGGCTGTTAATGGCCCAATCTGGCGAAAAACTGTGGGTAACGGTGCGCTGCCTCTGTTTGGCCTATTGCCCGAGGAACGTCATACCAACGGTCTCGGATTTATGCACGGCGGGATGGTTGCCACCTTTCTCGATAGTGCAATGGCGCAGGCAATATTTGAGAAATTCGGCACACGTCTTGT
Organism: Rhodobacterales bacterium 34-62-10; assembly: GCA_002282555.1. Lineage (GTDB taxonomy): Bacteria > Pseudomonadota > Alphaproteobacteria > Rhodobacterales > Rhodobacteraceae > Seohaeicola. The sequence continues at coordinate 10,482 of NCJR01000022.1, read as the reverse complement.
GACACTCGAATTTAGTGTCACCTTTTTGCATGTCGTCATGAAAGGCCGCTGGTGTGAGGCCCAAGTAACGCTCGGCGCGCCCATAGAGAACCGTATCACTGCGCAAGTGGATATGGTATCACGCGGACAGGTCTGTGCCCAAGGGCGAGGGATCTTCCAGCTGTTTCCTTAAGAATACCTCAGCCAAGGTAAGCTGCAACACGCGCGGCAAGTGACAGGCTGGAGGTCAGGCCTGGGCTTTCGATTCCAAATAGGTGGACATGGCCGGAGGCGCTCATGACTTCTGGGCCGAAGATAAGGAAGTCCGTGTTCGTATTGTCTGGGCCAGAGATCTTGGGACGGATGCCCGCATAATCCGGGGTGAGTACACCATCAGGCAGGCCCGGCCAGTAGGACCGAACAGCTTCGTAAAACCTGTCGCTACGGCGTGGGTCAACGCTGTAGTCAGTGGGATCGGAAATCCATTCGACATCCGGGCCAAAGCGCGCCTGACCGCCCAGGTCGAGCGTGATATGGACACCAAGACCGCCCTTGACTGGAACCGGATAGACCAACCGAGAGAAAGGGGGACGGATTCCGAGACGGTAGTAATTGCCCTTTGCATAGAAGGCCTCGGGGATGGCTGATACATTCAATCCCCCTATTGAGCGGGCGAGTGCTGGAGCATAGAGGCCCGCCGAATTGACAAAGCCACGCGCAAAAATCTCGCAGGGCTCTGCGCCGCCGCAGATCAATCGGGTACGTCCATCGGCTTTGACTTCGCCGCCAATAATGGCCGTATTGAGCACGAGGCTTGCGCCGTGATCTTCAGCCTCGCCGAGGAGAGATAGCATAAAACTATGAGAATCGAGAATCCCAGTTGAAGGGGAGAGTACCGCGCCCCTCACCTTCAGTGCGGGCTCAATTGCCATAGCCTCAGCTGCAGAAAGGAAAGTCAGATCTTCGACGCCATTGTCGCGTGCTTTCCCAGATATGCTATCAAGCTCTACTACCTGATCGTCCGTTGCAGCAACAATCAGTTTGCCTATACGCTTGTGAGGCAACTTTCGGGAGTTGAGATACTCATAGAGAAGGTGCCTGCCTTCGACGCAGGCCTCTCCCTTCAGCGAGCCTTTCGGATAATAGATGCCGGCATGTATGACTTCAGAGTTCCGTGCGCTGGTTTCCGTGCCAATTGCGTTAGCTTTCTCGATGATCAACACATCGCGACCAGCCCTTGCCAAGGCCCGTGCGCAAGCGAGCCCAATGACACCGGCGCCTGCCACGACGACATCGGCCTCAAATACCGGAAGGTCCCCCAAGCTGATCTCCCGTCAACTCAGCGCCAAGTCGCCCAAGGGGCTTTGCCACTTTCCCACATCTGTTCCAGAACCATCCGGTCACGGAGGGTATCCATCGCCTGCCAGAAGCCATCATGACGGAACGCGGCTAGTTCGCCTTGGGCGGCAAGTTTCCGCATGGGATCTTGTTCCCAAATAGTGTCGTCTCCCTCGATCAATTCGAATACAGATGGTTCACAAACAAAAAAGCCACCATTGATCAAGCCGACATCCTGTTGATCTTTTTCGCGAAAGGCTTCAACTTTTTCGCCAGCCGGGTCCATTGCCAGTACGCCAAATCTGCCAGGTGGCACGACTGCAGTAACGGTACAGGCAGCTTTTTTTCGTTCATGAAATTTAAGCAGCTCGCCGATGTCTACATCCGACACTCCATCACCATAAGTCAGGCAGAACCGTTCATTTCCGACTATTTCACGCGCGCGACGGATACGGCCGCCGGTCATCGAATTGGCGCCGGTATCCAGCACTGTGACCCGCCAAGCTTCCGCATTGCGCCGTTGCCAGACAAGCTCACCAGTGGCGAGGTCCACGGTAAAATCGCTTGAGCCGTGAGTGTAGTTGAGAAAGTAGTTCCGGATGAAATCAACCTTGTAGCCACCAAGCACAACAAAATCGGTTAGCCCGTACTGGGCGTAAGACTTCATAATATGCCAAATGATCGGGCGCCCGCCAATTTCCACCATGGGTTTCGGGCGAATGGAGGTTTCCTCGCTGATGCGAGTGCCGAAACCACCGGCTAGAATAAGCGTTTTCATACAGATATTCCTGTCCGTGTAAGGCCAAAATATTCAGCCTGTTCCTTGTAAAGACGGTCAATTAGGCGTTCGGATGGAAGATCAACGTCCGCAAAGGTCAAGGGCGTATCCCTGGTAACTGATCGTTTCAGTCGGGCGCCGGAGGCCAAACCCATTGGCAACAGATTGTTGGCAACTATGGATTCCATATTGTCTGCCTCGGCATAGCTGGCAAATCCGCCGATATCATCAATCACCTCACCGGCTGCGAGATCTTTCTTTGCAATGGTGACAACACCAACTCTAGGCGCTCCGTTCGGCGCCAGCGCCGCATCACCGAATAGCACAGCGCGTGCGATGGTAAGTGGAGCCTCAAAATGGCATAAATGGTAGGGAGTGTAGAATAGGTAGTAGGGGCCCGCGCCCAGCTTATACAGATTCAGATAGTGCTGCTGTCGTGGATTATCATGCGTACCGAGAACGAACACCCCGGGTCCAGGTTTCGCACCTACTATATAGTCGACAATACCCGGACCATCTGGATCAATATGTGGTGCAAGGAGATCTATGTACTCTTCCAGCGGACGGAGTGGCAATGTTGGGTCACGGCCCGTGGGGTCTGGTCCGATCATTCCACGGCGGGCGACTTTCATTCCTGTGCCATTCGCCACGATAGCCTGTTCGTAGGAAATCTTCGTGCCGTCGGCAAAAGAAGTAACCATGTTGACGTTCTGGCCCCATTTCTCAGCGAAGCCACGTTGAGTTTCGGGTGTTCGATAGGGGTCTTGCAGGCCCTTGATATTGCCGCAAACTACCGGTTTGACTCCAATACTCCGTACAAAACGATAGAGGTTCATCTGCACGCCAGGCTGGTCGCCATCAACATTCGTGAACACGACGCCGGCTCTGTCAGCTTTCGCTTTGAGAAGCGGACCGACAGTGCCGTCGAGTTCGGCGTTCATCACAATCACATGTTTTCCGGTCTCGATTGCAGCCAGCACGCCGCGAGCGGCGTAGTCCATTGAGCCCGTTACTTCTATAATCGCGTCAAGGCCGGCAGCACGTGCAAGTGCCTCTGGATCATCCGTGACGACTGGTTGGCCCGCCATGATGGCGTCTTCGATATCTTGCTGATTTCCGGCGCGAAGTACATTGTCGGCATCAACTACCTGAGCGAACGCATCAATTGCTTTCCGAGGATTTCGGTTTGCAATCCCGCAGAGAGTCATCCCCGGAACGGAATGGAATATCTGAAGCACGATTCCGGAACCCATGAAGCCGGCGCCGATCATCCCAACTCGGATTGGGCGTCCTTCTGCCTCACGCTTGGCGAGGGCGGTATCGACGATGATCATCTTGTCAACAGGTCCTTAGCTGAGTGTCCAATACAGTTTCGGGTCAAGCAAGCCGGCGGCGCGGTGCTTCATGAGCATCTTCAGACGCGTGTAGGGCGGCGCGCGGAAGTCTTCCTCTTTCATGTCAATCTGACGAAAGATGTTGTGAAGTTGAGCGGCGCCTTTCTCTGCAGTCCACTGACACTTAAAATCTGGAAGTACTTTTCCGATTTTGTCAAAATTGACACGATATGAGCGGTTGTCAGCGCTAGGCTCGCCAACTTCGAGTTCGCAACCGGGAAACTCGTTGGCAACAATGCGCGCAATTTCAATGACGCGGTAGTTCTGGTCCGAGGAGCCTACATTATATTTTTGCCCTCGAATGGCGTCAGCAGGCGCCGTCAACGACAAATGCACAGCCTGGCACATATCAAGGGCATGTACCAATGGGCGCCAGGGCGAACCGTCTGAAAGCAGTTTGATTTTGCCAGTGGTCCAGGCGAGACCGCAAAGGTCGTTCAGGACAATGTCGAAACGCTGGCGTGGGCTGGCCCCATAAGCGGTGGCGTTACGAAGAAAGCAAGGTTCGAAATCGTCTCCCGCCATCTTCGTGAGATCATTCTCGACCTTTACTTTGCACTCTGCATAAGCCGTTTGAGGGTTCACCTCCGAAGTCTCATCCAAAATCTCGTCTGCCTTTCCTACGCCGTATACGGAGCAAGAAGACATATAAACAAACCGTTTGATGCCGGCTTTGCGAGCCAACTCCGCCAAGCGTACGGAGCCACCATGGTTGATCTCATGCGTGAGGCCAGGATCCTGTTGCCCGAGTGGATCGTTTGAGAGTTCCGCCAAATGGGCGATGGCATCGAACCCCTGCAGGTCTTCAGCAGTGATGTCGCGAAGGTCGCGCGTTATCACAGCGGGGCGGGGACCGCTCATGGGGTAGAGCCATCCCTGACGATAGAACCCCGTGTCGAGCCCTACAGCGTCAATACCTTTGTTCAACAGGTAGGGGCCAAGCAATGCGCCGATGTAGCCGTCGGCGCCAGTGAAGAGAACACGCATGTACGTTTTATCCCAAATGATAGCTGCAGACCTCTGCGGATGCATGTATTGTGCCATCTACGAGGATCGCATTTCCGTAGCAGACAACCGCTGCTGGAGCGTTAAATTAATTGGCCTGACTCTTGCAGGTTAAGATCCGTTGGGAGAATTAATTTGGGGGACAAACCATGCTTTTCCACAAAACTACTCTTCAGGATGCCGTTTTGATCGATCTTGAGGTGCGCGGAGATTCCCGGGGCATATTTGCGCGTACTTTCTGTGCCAGGGAGTTCGAGGCAGCGGGGCTAAAGACCGCATTTGTCCAGCAGAACATGTCGGTTTCTGTCGAAAAAGGCACAATACGCGGTATGCACCGGCAAGAGCAGCCCCATGCGGAAGTCAAGCTGGTGCGCTGCGTGCGTGGTGCCATCTTGGACGTAATCATCGATCTGCGCCCAGACAGTCCCACCTACATGAAGTGGGAGGGGTTCGAACTAAGCGCAGAAAACCGGCGCCAGCTTTATGTTCCCGAGGGATTCGGGCATGGCTTCCAGGCGCTTACGGACAATGTCGAAGTCAATTATTTGGTCACGGGGTTCTACACGCCTGAGGCGGAGCGCGGTGTGCGTTACAATGATCCGGCATTTGGTATTTTGTGGCCACTACCGGTAACGGTCGTGTCCGACAAAGATGCCAATTGGCCGGATTATATTCCTTAGGGCTACTTATGTTGGAACTGACGAGCGTCATTGTCCCGACTTTCAACCGGTCAGGTTATCTTGTGCAGACGCTGGAAAGCCTGCTGGCACAGACGTTGCCGCCGGCTGAAATTATCGTGGCAGATGATGGCTCGTCCGACGATACGCCCGCGTGCGTCGCTTCCTTCGGGGGGCGTGTTCGTTATTTCCGAAAGGAGAACTCAGGTAAGGCCGATACGCTCAATCAGGCATTGCCTATGGTGCGCCACCCGCTCGTCTGGATAATGGACGATGATGATATTGCGCTTCCCGGCGCGCTTGAGCGGCTTACTGCGTTGATCAGTGGCCGTCCCGAGATAAGCATCGTCTATGGCCGTTATGACCGGTTCCGGATCGATCCACAAAGCGGTGCGGTCCAGCGCTTTAATGACGGTGGTTACTGGCGGGAAGTATCATCCGAGAGCTTTCTGCATGCCACCCTTCAGGACTTTTTCGTTCACCATCCAGGCATGCTCGTCAGGAAAAGGGCATATGATGAGGTTGGCGGTTTTTCGCTGAAATATCCTCGACTTGAGGATTATGAAATGTTGATACGCCTCGCGCAGGGGCGCTCCGTAATCGGCACGCAAGAAACCATTTTTCTTCAACGACAGCACGATGGTGTGCGCGCTGGCAGTTTGTTGGATGAGGCGGCGCGGGTAGCCCGATGGCGGAGTGAGGAGCAGGCACTTTTTACGGCGCTGTATAGCGAGTTACCCTTGTCTGACTATCTGCCTGTGTGGACCAACCACTCAAACTCCTGTTTGCCGACACATCTGCGCCGTCAGGCATTGATCGCTCGCAGTGTCGTAATGGGACGCAAGAGCCTATGGGAGCTGGCGTTTGCTGATTTGAAGGCTGCCGCAGATTTGGGTCGGGACATGCCGCTCATCCAGTCTGAGCGCAACATGATCCGCGAGGCATTCTTTTCCAAATACGGTTGCCCTGAAATCGTTACCGATCGGCAAATTGCGCGCCGTCTTCTGGCATTGGCTGAAAGCGGGCGTGCGGGCGCTGATATAGCCCGCGCATTTGGCAGGGCGCATTTCTGGTTCATAAGACAGTCTCTGCAGCAGGCAAGGCCAGCCCAGGCGGCAAGATTGTCCCTGCGTTCGGCACGCCTATTATTTGCGCTATAAGTGGGCGGCCTATGAGGTATTGCCGCGGGGAAAAACTCGGCCGGCGAGAAAGCCGGCAAGTCCCGGATCGTTCTTGAAAAAACGCGCCCAGAGATCAAAATTCAGACCTTTGCCTTCTGTAAGTCGGCTTCGCTGGGCCCAATAAAACTGTTCACGGTAAATATTGAGCCGTTGGCGAGCTTCAGCGCGAGCTTCCGAGGCGAGGTTAGGTTGGCGCAAAATCTCTGACAACACCTTGGCACTGAAAAACTTTTCTTGAGAGTAGCGTAACTCCGCAGGCCCGATACCGTGCCAGATATTCTCGCCTGTGCCGCGCCGTGCGCCGACTGTCTCATCGACATACCAATCGCCTCCCTCGCATGCGCAAGCAAAGAAAAACTGGAAGTCTTCCGCAACTGAGAAGGAAGGATTGAAGCGCACTTTCCGTGCCAACTCACCTTTCAGTACCGTGACTGAAAGATGCATGTGCCGAAACCACTCACCGCTCAGCAATCGGTAGGGGTCAGTTATCCGGCTCAGGGATGACGTTCCGGCCACGGGTTTGAGTAAGCCGACGGGAAGGATAGCTGAAGGTCGGCTGTAAGATTCGCTGAAGCTTTCGTCGGCTTCAACGAGGCTGTAGAAAAGTGTGGCGCCCGGCCTGCGCAGCGTGTTGATCGCGCGTGCCAGGTGGCCCGGAGCCCATTCATCATCGGAGTCCAGAAGTGCCACAAAGCCAGCATCTATGCTGGTTGTTTCAAGGGCACGGTTGCGCGCGCAAGTGGCGCCTTGGTTGCGCTGTTCAACGAGGGTAATGCGGGGGCGCTGTATCTCAGGAAGTGTATCGAGATCGTAACGCGCGGGGTGAGGGGAGCCATCATCGATCACGATGACGCGAACATCATCGATGCCTTGAGCGAATACGGAGGAAATGGCCCGTGCCAATAGGCCGGGCTTTCTTTGATAATAAGGAATTATCACTTCGCATAGCGCCATGACGGTAAACATAGCTGGGCTAAGTGAAGTTTTGGCAAAAGATTAGCGAGAAATAATATCTCTGTTTATCTCATCGGTTGATGTTATTCCCGACAAGGCCATCGAAACAGAAAGTTCGGCCTTTATGGCCGTCAACAAGTGTCGCAGCCCATCTTCCCCTCCGCCGGCAAGTGCGTACACCCAGGGGCGGCCCATCATGGCCAGATCCGCGCCCGATGCCAGAACCTTAAGGATGTCTTGGCCTGAGCGTACTCCACCGTCCATGATAATGAGCGTTTGGCCCGATACTGCTTCTGCAACCCGTTCCAGCGCGCGGATCGATGACGAGACGCCGTCTAGTTGGCGGCCTCCATGATTGGAAACAACAATCCCGTCGGCACCATGTGCTACCGCCAGCTCGGCGTCTTCGCGCTCCATTATCCCCTTGATGATGAGGGGGCCGCTCCAACGGGCGCGGATCCATTCAAGGTCGCTCCAACAAATGGATGGATCAATAGAAGCGTTGGCCCAAGCTGCGAAGTCTGCGGGTGTGGAGGCGTTCGTTACATAGGGTGCAACGTTACCCAACACATGTGGCCGGCCTCGAAGACCAACCTCCATAGTCCAGCTTGGATGGAGCATGTAGGATATCAGGCCGCGCCGCAGTTTGGCCCAAGTGCCGCCGCCGCCACTCATGGTATTGCGTACGTCACGGTAACGCGTGCCGACCATTGGCAGATCTACTGTAAGTATCAGCGCTACAGCGCCCGCTGTCTTTGCTCGTTCGATGAGGTCTGCGGCAGCGCCGCGGTCTCGCATCATGTATAGCTGGAACCAAAGGGGGCCACTGGTGGCGGCTGCAACCTCTTCTACAGAGCAGACCGACAGGGTTGATAGGCAGTAAGGGATACCGAAAGCGCCAGAAACCCGGGCTGCAGCCGCCTCCCCACGGCGCGCCATCATGCCGGACAGCCCAACTGGGGAAAGGCCAAGGGGCATTGTCAATTCGGTGCCGAGTATCTTTTTCGCGGTCGATAGCGCTGACACGTCCCGCAGGATACGCTGGCGTAGTTCCAGGGACTGCAGGTCGGCGACGTTTCGCCTGAGCGTTGCTTCGGCATAAGCGCCGCCGTCAAGATAGTCGAAGAGGAAGCGTGGCAGCTTCCTTTCGGCGCGGATTCTGTAGTCGTCAGAAGAGGCGGGGGCGAGGGACAGGGTGGGCATGGCGCACTGTGTTTTTCTGGAGGGGTGATCGGAATGAACGGAAGCGTTATGGCTATCTGAAAAAGGGATGTGGCGTGTCCGTGGAAACGAGCATGGTCTGATACTCTAACCATGCTTAATGCAGAAGTGGGAGGTTTTGATTTTCGACTTCATAAATGAAGTCTGGAGGAAATCCTGAGGCGGAAAACATTCATTTGAAACCTATTTGTGGGTATGTATTCATTTCTGAGCATTTTCCGCGTAAAGGATAAGAGGGGGCGCGTCCAAGACCTGTTGTAGAGGCTATTTTTTGGCCGAAGCGCAGGATGGCGCTAAACTTGCAGGGACAATTAAGACTGCCGGCTCGCAGGGTCTGCAATTTAACGAGAATGGTAAAAGCATGAGAGATGTTAAACGACTGAGCTTCGCCAGTGTAACCGTGTGTGCGCTAACCGTCGCGGGGGCTCATGCGCAGGCAGATAATTATTACAGCCGCGACAAGTACACAGCAGTTCTCGACCGTTCTCAACCCGAATTTGATCCCGCTCCGGTTCGGCTTGGGACATTCGTCGTCCGGCCTAGTGCAGAAGCGGGTGTATCATATACGGACAACGTGCTGGCATCCGATCAAGACAAAGAATCAGGAACCATCGCGACCGGCGCCTTGCTGGCCCGCGGTGATACGGACTGGAGCGTGCACAGCATCGGTTTCGACGTGTCAGCGCGCCGCAGCGAATATCTCGACCAATCCAGCGAGTCATACAACGATTTACGAGCACGCGTTCGTGGTCGCCTCGACGTGACCCGGGCGATTTCAATTGGTGCAGCCGCATATGCGGAAGACCGCGTCGAGCCGCGTACGGATTTTTCAAGCGCATTCAGCCCCGACGCCCCGATCGAGTTCACTGTTCAGGGAGCTGAGGGCTACATCAACTATCAGAATGATCGCGTCCGCTGGACCAACAACGTTGGCGTTCGCAAAGAAGATTATGAAAACGCTACGCAGATTGGAACCGGCTTGCCGATCGATCAGGGCTTCCGTGACAATACCCAGACGACAGCGACCAGTCGTCTTGCCTATGCCGTATCTCCTGACTTGGCTGTATTTGGTCAAGGTACCTACCGCGTTCGGGATTATGATGAGCAGCAAGACTTTGGTGGTATCCTGCGCTCGCGAGACTCCAAAGGGTATACTGCCGCCGTCGGCGTCGATTTTGAACTTACATCGCTAGTGCGTGGCGAAATCGCTATCGGCTATCTGAACGAAACCAAGGACGACAGCTTCTTCGAGGATGTCAGTGGTCTGTCGGTTGACGGGCGCTTTCTCTGGTTCCCCAGCCAGCTGACAACTGTAACGTTAACGGGTGGTCGCAGTGTGACGGATACTGGTGTCTTTGATTCGCCGACTGCTATTTACAGCCGAGTTGGCGCGCGCGTTGATCATGAGTTGCGTCGCAACATTATTTTGTCGGCAACAGCCGAGTATTCAGACTACAGCTATGAAGAGATTGACCGGTCTGATGAACTTGTATCGCTGGGTCTTCAAGCAACCTACAAGATGAGCCCTCGCGTGCATTTCAACACATTTGTTGAGCGTGATGATCGCGATGTAAGTGGAACCTCTGTGCTGGGCGCGCCTGCTTTCGGCGTAACGACCGTTGGTGTCGGCGTGCGGTTGTTTCCATAACGAACTTTCCTTTGGAGGCCTGCTTACTCCTGGCCTCAACCTGTAGATTAGGGGCCTGTCCTTGACCAAGTCGTACACGATCGAAATCCCGAACGCAGCTGGCACCACCAGCAGTGATAGCGGTATCAGTTTAAATCTGTTCGACCTCAAAGGGCTGCTCGGCATTATTCACCGGCGGTTCCTGCTGATCGTTTTCAGTTTCGTCTGTATCTTCGGTCTTGTAGCAGCCTGGACCTTCTCGCAGGTGCCAACTTACCGCGCACAAACGGTTATCCAGCTGGATACAAAACAGGTCAATGTCGTTGAT
>NCJR01000243.1 GCA_002282555.1 Rhodobacterales bacterium 34-62-10 | reverse complement strand
CGATGCGGTCGAGGTCTGAGATGGGTAGGTGGTGCATGAGGTGCTCCCTTGTTGTGCACTGGCTTCGGGTCAGTGCTTCAAGCTGCCCTCCCCAAAGGGCGGGCAGTCACCCTCATGCGGCGGCATCCGTGACTTTGCCGGTGATGCTCCTGTCAGACGCATCGACAGCACACAGACAAGGGGCCAGTCCGACTGGCCGTATGGAACGCAGCCAGGCGAGCAGCAAAACCCAATTGGGACTCACGTTCGTCAAATGGCAAGTGAGGAGCAAGAGTGTTCATGTTGGTTTTCCTTCAAAGCGCTTCATGAAGTGTCGAAAGATCGATTTGCCTCCATCGCGGGGACAGAAACACGTTCTTGCCGGGAACACCCCCCTCCTGCATCGCCCAAGCATCTGCGAAGTGTTGCACAGTGACCTGTGTCTCTCCGTTCAGGGCCGCCACCTCGAGAGCGGCAATGATATTCTCGATGCAGCGACCGAAGCGGCCACGACTGGCGTATACAAGTCGATCAACGAGGTTTGGTTCAGTCGGTGGCAAAAGGTCAGCCAAATTGCAAAATTTGTTGATGATACCGCTCAGCGCGTTCTCATGTGTAGACGCGGAGATGGCCGGCAACGTGACTTTGGAATAGCGCCATTTGACCGTAACCGCGCCATTGGCACCGCCTGCCTGACCGAGGGGCAATGATCTAAGACACGTCGCTAAAGACGTCTTTAACGACGTGCCTTATGCGGGGACTGCGATGCGCGGTGAAATTCTTGGGTTGGAGCGGCGGCGCTTCTGGCGTGACGAGGACAAGCTCGAGATCATCATGTCGGTCGGGGTTGGCGGCGCAACGGTGACGCAGGTGGCGCAACGCCATGAAGTTACGCGGCAGCAGATTTATGCGTGGCGGCACGACCTGAAGAAGAAGGGTCTGTGGTCGCCGGATGCCGGGGCGCTTTTCTACCCTTTGGATATGCCAATGGCGGCTGGAGTGCCGACAGCGCAGGATACGGTCGCTGAAACGTCGCCACCGGTTGCGGTTGAATTGCGTCTGCGTGGCGGCCGTAGTTTGCATTTTGAAAGCACGATTGATCCGATTGCGCTGTCGGTGCTGATCCGCGCGGTGGACGCCGCATGATCGGTCCCGGCACCGGTGTGCGTGTGTATCTGGCGTGTGGTGTCACGGACATGCGAAAGGGGATCGCGGGGTTGGCTGCTTTGGCGCAGGATGTGTTGCGTCAGAAACCAGCCAATGGTGCAGTATTTGCGTTCCGTGGGCGACGCGGGGATCGGATCAAGCTTCTGTTCTGGGATGGCCAGGGGTTTTGTCTCTACTACAAAGTCTTGGAGCGTGGCCGCTTCCCCTGGCCGAATGCTGCGGATGGGTCGATGCGGCTGACATCAGCACAGCTCGCGATGCTGTGGGAGGGGATCGACTGGCGACGTCCAGATTGGGGCGCTCCGCCAGCGCGCGTGGGGTAATTCTGCGTTTGAATTATCGTTATTTATATGGCGCTTGAGCCTGATTTTTGGTAGTCAGACGCATGTCGAAACCTGCTCAAAACCTGCCTGACGATCCCGCTGAATTGCGCGCGATGATCGCTGTTTTGCAGGCCGAGAACGCGCGGATCGCGGCAGAAAACGCCAAGATATCGGCGACATTGCGGGTCCATGATCAACTGGTTCAGGCGCTGCGTCTGCGGATCGCCAAACTCCAAAAACTGGCCTTCAGCAAATCCTCGGAAAAGATCGAGCGCGAGATCGAACAGCTGGAATTGGCACTGGAGGATCTCTTGGTCGCAGTTGCCGAAGACGATGACGCACCCATCGACGAAGGGCAGGATGAGCCGTCACCGGACGCTGCCGATGCGCCCACATTGCGTCGTCGGCCACGTGTCTCGGATACGACCCCGCGTGAGCGCCGCGAACTGGACCCCGGTGCCTGCTGCCCCGACTGTGGTGGTGATCTGCGCGTGGTGGGCGAGGATGTCAGCGAACTGCTCGATATGATCGCCGCCCAGATGAAGGTGATTCAGATCGCCCGGATCAAGAAATCCTGCCGCCGCTGTGAACGGATGGTGCAGGAACCAGCACCCAGCCGTCCGATCCCAGGCAGCATGGCAGGGCCGAACCTGCTGGCCCATGTGCTGGTCTCGAAGTTCGACGACCACCTTCCTCTCTATCGCCAACACGAGATTTTTGCCCGCATGGGGGCTGACATTCCCGAAAGCACGCTTGTCGGCTGGTGTGGCCGCGCCATGAAAACCCTGTTGCCGCTGATCGAGAGGATCGAGGCCGACATCATGGCCAGTGACCTGCTGCACGCGGACGACACACCGATCCGGGTGCTGGACCGCGGCTTGCGCGACAAGGGGCTGGGCAAGGGCGTCAGACAAGGCCGGATCTGGGCCTATGTGCGCGATCAGCGGCCTTGGGCGGGGGCATCGCCACCGGGTGCTGTCTATCGCTTTGCGTCCGACTGGAAGGAAGAACACGTCCTTGGCCATCTGGCCAACACCCACGGCATTCTCCAGGCCGACGGCTACAAAGGCTATGCCAAGCTCTACGCGCCTGAACCCGGTGGCACGCCGCGTTTGCGCGAGGCGGCTTGTTGGGCACACCTGCGCCGCGACTTCCACGACTTCTGGACTTCGACCAAATCCGAGATCGCCCGCGAAGCGCTCGACCGGATCGGCAAGTTCTACGACATCGAGCGCGACATAAAAGGTCAGTCCGCCGATGTCCGCCATGCAGCACGTCAAAAGCTGAGCCTGCCCAAAGTTGAGGCCTTCTTTACCTGGTCAGAACAGCAGCTCCTGCGCATCCCCGGCAAAAGCGATCTGGCGAAAGCCTTCCGCTATGGCCTCGCCCGGCAGGAGGCATTCAGCCTGTTTCTCACCGACGGTCGTGTGGCCATCGACAACAATCCCGCCGAGCGCGCACTGCGCCCGATTGGAATCGGCAGAAAAAACTGGCTCTTCGCAGGCGCCGATACCGGTGCGGAAACCCTCGCACGTGCGATGACCGTCATTGAAACGGCCAAGCTGAACGGTCTCGACCCGCTGGCCTATATCGCCGACGTTCTCGACCGCATCCACGACCATAAGATCAACAGGCTGGATGAACTGCTTCCGTGGAACTGGACGCCCGCAATATCCGCAATAGACAGTCAAGCCGCGTAAGCTGCGGTATCAACGGGGCGGTTACGTTGATCCAGAGGCACCATCTCGCCAAAGTTGCCTTTGGATTACCGAAACGATGCATGAAGCTAAGCACTGGCAAGAACGCCTCGGCGGAGATTCAAAGGTTGTTCGTTTTCAAGTAACAGGCGTCACTCATCGAGCAGACGCGTCATTACTTTTGGGCGACAGTGAGCCAATCTCCGAAACCCTCAGGAAGGCTCGCTTGTATTGGCGGGGCAAGCACACTGACAAACCTGAATTGGAAACGCTTTTTGAGGGCACCGCGTCAGTTATCGAAATTATGTCCTAAAGCTACCCCCACCCTTCGGAGGGGGGCTTTTCCTTCCCAAGGAGAGCGCATTTAGCGGGCTTGGCAGGCGATT
>NCJR01000242.1 GCA_002282555.1 Rhodobacterales bacterium 34-62-10 | reverse complement strand
TAGAGCGCGCGCAGGCAGGTGAGGTCGTATTTGGCGCGGAATTCGCCCTTGGGGTCTTCGCGCTTGATGGCGCGGAAGGCGGTGGGGGCGGTGAAGAAGGAGCGCACGTTGTGCTGCGAGATGACGCGCCAGAAGGTGCCCGCATCGGGGGTGCCCACGGGTTTGCCTTCAAACACCACGGTGGTGTTGCCGTGGATCAGCGGGGCGTAGCAGATATAGCTGTGCCCCACGACCCAGCCCACATCGGAGGCCGCCCAGAACACATCACCCGGATCGACGTTGTAGATGTTCTTCATCGTCCAGTTCAGCGCGACCAGATGGCCAGCGGTGGGGCGGATCACGCCCTTGGGCTGTCCGGTCGTGCCCGAGGTATAGAGGACATAGGCCGGGTGATCGCCCGGAACCGGCACACATTCGGCAGGTGTGACGCCGTATTGGAAGGCGTGCCAGTCATGGTCGCGGCCGGGGATCAGTTGCGCCACTTCCTGTTCGCGCTGGAAGATCACGCAAAATTCGGGCTTGTGCGCGGCCTGTTCGATGGCGGCATCCACCAGTGGTTTGTAATGCACGACGCGGCCCGGTTCGATCCCGCAGGACCCGGCGATGATCGCACGTGGCGTGAAGTCGTCGATCCGCACGGCCAGTTCGTGCGCGGCGAACCCGCCGAACACCACCGAATGGATCGCGCCCAGACGCGCGCAGGCCAGCATCGCCTCAAGCGCTTCGGGCACCATCGGCATGTAGATGATGACGCGGTCGCCTTTTTCGATGCCCTTGGCGCGCAGGGCACCGGCGAGGGAGGCCACGCGGGTCTGCAATTCGGCATAGGTGATCTTGTGGACGGTGTTGGTGACGGGGCTGTCGTGGATGATCGCCACACGGTCGCCGTGACCGGCTTCGACATGGCGGTCCACCGCGTTCCAGCAGGTATTGACCTGCGCGTCCTTGAACCATTCGTAGAGCGGCGCGTTATCCGCGAAGAGCGCGCGGGAGGGGGGCTTGACCCAGTCGATGGCGCGGGCTTGATCCATCCAGAACCCTTCGGGATCGGCCTTCCAACCTGCGTAGACGTCTTTGTATGCCATTGTATTCCTCCTCCGGCGCGTGCTGATGGCTTACCCAAGGTCAGACCCGTCGCGCAAGGGGCTTGTCCGTGGGGCAAGGCCTGTCACCTGCGCGCTATGGTCACGTTTCGCGCTAACATATACTTTAGCGCGGGCCTGCGACGATGCCCTGATCGAAAAGCCGCGCGATTTCGCGGCTGGGAAGGCCCGCGACATCGGCCAGCACCTCCTCGGTATGGGCACCCAGAACCGGGGCGGGTGCCGGGGGTGGTGTAGTGGCCGCTGAGAAGGTGAGGGGCGAGGCAGGCACCGGATAGCGCCCGATGCCGGGCTGATCGACATGGGCGAACATCGGGTTTTGCCCCGGTTGCAGATCGGGGTCTTCCTGCACGGCGCGGGCAAAGCTGCGGAATTCGGACCATGTCAGGCCCTCGGCCTCGAACGTTGGCGCGATTTCGGGCAGGGTGCGGGCGGCGAACCACGGGGTCAGGGCGGCGGTGATCAGGGCGCGGGCCTCCCACCTTGCGCCTTCCTGCGAGAGGTCCAGCCCGGTCTGGCGGCTGATGCCCACCATCGCCTCGGCGGTGTCTGTGACCTTGACCAGGCCGCGCCATTGCCGGTCGGTCAGGCCAATCACCATGATCATAGGCGCCATAGAGGGCGTTGCCGCTTTTGGGGCGGTCGACGCCGTTCACCACCACTTCGCCGATGATGCCCAGATGCCCCAGCATGGCGGCGGCCACATCCTTGAGGGTGAGGTCCACGTCCTGCCCTTCCCCGGTTCTGAGGCGGTGGCGTTCGGCGGCCAGCAGCGCGGAGACCGCCATGTTGCCCGCCAGACAATCCCATGCGGGCAGGACATGGGCCACCGGCCCCTCGCTGCCCGCAGGTCCGGTGGCGTCGGGAAAGCCAAGCGCGGGGTTGACGGTGTAATCCACGGCGGGGCGCCCGTGGCGGTCGCCGGACAGGGTGACCATGATCAGATCGGGGCGGAACTGGCTGAGGGTGGGGTGATCCATCCAGCCGCGCACCCGCAGATTGGTGAGGAACATGCCCGCATCCTTGCCGGGGGCGGTGATGATCTGGGTGACCAGTTCGCGCCCGCGCGGGGATTTCATATCGACGGCGACCGAGCGTTTGCCCTTGTTCATCCCGGCCCAGAAGAGGCTTTGGCCCGTGGCCGTGACCGGCCAGCGCTGGGCGTCGAGGCCGCCTTCCAGACGGTCAAAGCGGATCACATCGGCGCCCATCTGCGCCAGTGTCATCCCCGCCAGCGGGATGGCGACGAAGGCCGAGCCTTCGACCACGCGCATGCCTTGCAGGATGCCGCGCATCAGGACCAGCCTGCCGTGGCTTGGGTGCCGATATGTCCGGCGGGGGCGGCGGTGCAGAGCGTCATGGTGTCATCCTTGGTCATGGTACCTATCACGCGCAGGGGATGCGTGTCGAACATCGGGTGCACACCGCGATAGCGGAAGGTTTCAGGGGGACGGCCCGCATGCCGGGTCGCCGCGTCGATGAGAAGCGTGGCTTGCAAGGGGCCATGCACGACGAGGGCGGGGTAATGCTCTACGCGCGTGGCATAGTCGCGGTCGTAATGGATGCGGTGGCCGTTGAAGGTCACGGCCGAGTAGCGGAAGAGGCGGACGGGGTCGATGGCGACGGTTTCGTCGAAATCTGCGGTTTCCGGCGCAGGCATGGGTTTCGGCGGGCTGTAGCTGTCGGGCAGGGGGAGGTAGACGATGGTCTGATCCTCCTCGATCGCGGGGCCTGCCGCGCCGAGGATCCGGTGGCGCAGGGTCAGGACGGCCATGGGGGTGCTGCCTGCCTGTTTATGCTCAAGACTGATGATCTGGGAGTGCCGGGTCAGCGCCTCACCGATATGCAGGGGGGCGAGGAAGCGCAGGCTGCCGCCCGCCCACATGCGTCGCCCCAGCCCCAGATCGGGCAGAAAGCCGCCCAAGCGGGGGTGACCGTCGGGGCCGATCTGGTCCATCGGGGCGATGGGGGGGAAGGCGGCCCAATGCCAGAGCGGGGGCAGGGTGTCGCCAGTCGTCAGCGTGCCGGCCTGCCAGTGGGGGCGCAGGGTCGCGCCGATCATGTCGGCTTGCAGATCGGTGATCATACCCGTCGCGCTGGCGGTGCGGCCCACCGCCGATGTCGTGCCGTCCATGGCGATCCCCCTCCCAGAATGATCGTGCAGGAAACATTCCGTCAGGGAAATATTATTACCTATGTGCTTGTCAACACGTCATTTTTGTATGCCGAGGTGCACCGGCCGGGTATGCCGCCGCATGCCGCGCGCGGGCGGCACTGGAGCATGTTGCGCAAAAGTGGGAACCGGTTTTGCGCGAAAAAACATGCGTCAACACATAGCGAGAGGGTGTCGCGTGAATGCGAATGAACGCGACACTCCCTGGGTGGATTTGAGTATTTGGGGAACGATGAAGGGACCGTCGCGCGCCATGACCAGACCGGGGTCAAGCGGCGCGCGCCGGGGTGGTTCGGATCAGCCGTAATGGGCGACGGGCGTGCCTGCGATGGCGGCCATGTTCAGCAAGCCGCGCGGCGTGATCGCGGGGCTGACGATATGGGCGCGGTTGCCCATGCCCATCAGGATCGGTCCGACCTCGAGCCCGCCTGCCTTCATCTTGAGGATGTTGCGCACGCCGGAGGCGGCATCGGCATGGGCGAAGATCAGCACATTGGCCGCCCCCTGCATCCGGCTGTCGGGGAAGATGCGGGCGCGCAGATCGGGGTCGAGCGCGCTGTCCACGTTCATCTCGCCCTCATAGGCGAAATCGCGGGGGGCCGCGTCGAGGATGGCCAGGGCCGCGCGCATCCGCTGACCTGCGTCGGTGTCCATGTTGCCGAATTGCGACTGCGTGCAGAAGGCGACGTTGGGCACCAGACCGAAGCGGCGCACATGGCGCGCGGCACCAATGGCGCTTTCGGCCAGTTCATCGGGCGTGGGCGCGGCGCGCACATGGGTGTCGGCGATGAAGAGGGGACCATCTTCGAGGATCATCAGCGAGAGCGCACCATGCGGGCGATAGGTGGCCGAGCCCAGCACCTGCGTGACATATTTCAGATGCCAGCGGAATTCGCCGAAAGTGCCGCAGATCAGGCTATCCGCCTCGCCGCGATGCACCATCACGGCACCGATGGCGGTGGTGTTGGTGCGCATGATCGCGCGGGCCAGATCGGGCGTCACGCCGCGCCGGGCCATGATCTGGTGATAGCTGCCCCAGTAATCGCGGTAGCGGGGATCGTTTTCGGGGTTCACGATCTGCACATCGCGGCCGATCTTGATGGCCAGACCAGCACGCTGACAGCGCGCCTCGATCACCTCGGGGCGGCCGATGAGGATGGGTTTTTCGGTCGTTTCCTCCAAGATCGCTTGGGCGGCGCGCAGGACACGTTCATCCTCGCCTTCGGCAAAGACGATGTTGCGCGCGGCGGTGGCGGCGGCGCTGAACACCGGGCGCATCAGCAGCGCGGATTTGAACACCGAACCGTCCAGACGGGCCTTGTAGCTTGCCATATCCTCGATCGGGCGGGTGGCGACCCCGGTTTCCATCGCGGCGCGGGCCACGGCGGTGGAGACCACACCCGACAGGCGCGGATCGAAGGGTTTGGGGATCAGGTAATCCGCGCCAAAGGTCATCTGCTCGCCCTGATAGGCGGCAGCGGCCTCGGCGCTTGTTGTGGCGCGGGCGAGGGCGGCGATTCCGTCGATACAGGCGATCTGCATCGCGTCATTGATTTCGGTCGCGCCCACATCAAGCGCGCCCCGGAAGATGAAGGGGAAACACAGCACGTTATTGACTTGGTTGGGATAATCCGACCGCCCCGTGGCGATGATCGCATCGGGCACGACCGCGCGCGCATCCGCCGGATCAATCTCGGGCGAGGGGTTGGCGAGGGCAAAGATGATCGGACGCTTGGCCATGCGCGCCACCATCGCGGGCGTCAGGACACCGGGACCGGAGAGGCCGAGAAACAGGTCGGCGCCGTCGATCACCTCATCCAGGGTGCGCTTGTCGGTGGGTTGCGCGAAGGCGGCTTTTTGCGGGTTCATGTCCACCTCGCGGCCCGCGTAGACAAGGCCGTGGATATCGCAGAGCCAGATATTCTCACGCTTGACGCCCAGCTTGACCAGCATGTTGAGGCAGGCGATGCCCGCTGCACCACCACCCGTGCTGACGATGCGGATATCCTCAAACCGC
>NCJR01000021.1 GCA_002282555.1 Rhodobacterales bacterium 34-62-10 | reverse complement strand
GGTTCGTTGATGATCCGCAGCACTTCCAGACCGGCGATCTTGCCGGCGTCCTTGGTGGCCTGACGCTGGGCGTCGTTGAAATAGGCGGGCACGGTGATGACGGCCTGCGTCACCTCTTCGCCAAGATAGGACTCGGCGGTTTCCTTCATTTTGCCAAGGATGAAGGCGGAAATCTGAGAGGGGCTGTATTTTTCGCCCCGGGCCCGCACCCACGCGTCGCCATTGCCGCCGTCGACAACCGCGAAGGGAAGGTTTTTCTTGTCTTTTGCCAGATCTGCGTCATCCACACGACGGCCGATCAAGCGCTTGACGCCGAAAATCGTGTTGTCGGGGTTGGTGACCGCCTGACGTTTGGCCGGCTGGCCAACAAGACGCTCATTCTCGGTGAACGCGACAATCGACGGTGTGGTGCGTGCACCTTCCGAGTTTTCGATCACGCGCGGCTGGCTGCCATCCATGATGGCGATGCAGCTGTTGGTGGTTCCCAGGTCAATACCAATGACTTTGGCCATGTTTTTCGATCCCTTCTGACTTCAAGGCGATGACACGAGGTCCAGACCCGTTCCGGCATCCGTACCCCGATCCTGTTTGTGATGCGGCACCCCATGACGAGAGCCGGTTCATCACGCTTCCGAGCGTATATAAGGAGGGCTCACAGACGCTGCAAGCACCGGACCTGATGCCTTTCAGGGATTCCACCGGTAATTTTACGCAACATCGCAATAAGACAAGGAGAAATCATGATCTCACCCACTATGAGCCTTGGCGGGATAGACATATTTCAAGGTTTGCTGGACCCGCAGGAACAGGTTGCACTTGTTGATGATCTGCGCGCCGTCATCCGTGCGGCGCCCTTGTTTGCCCCTGTCACTGCGCGCGGAAAGGCGATGTCGGTGCGCATGACATCGGCCGGTCGGCTTGGTTGGGTGTCAGACAGGGGTGGCTATCGGTATCAGGATCGGCACCCCGATGGCATGGCATGGCCCGAGATTCCCGCGCGTGTGCTTGATCTGTGGCGGGCGCTGGTCAGCAACACAAGGCTGCCCGACTGTTGCTTGATCAATTTCTACGGTGAAGGGGCCCGTATGGGATTGCATCAGGATCGGGACGAGGTGGATTTCACATGGCCGGTCTTGTCGGTGTCGCTAGGTGACGAGGGTCTGTTCCGCGTCGGGGGCATTGAGCGCGGTGGGCCGACATCATCGGTCTGGTTGAGATCGGGGGATGTGCTGCGGATGGGCGGTGAGGCGCGACTTGCCTATCATGGTGTCGACCGGATCCGTTTTGGATCATCGCGTCTGTTGCCACGCGGCGGGCGGATCAACCTGACGCTGCGTGTTGTGGCATGATCAGCGCCGTGCACCCCAACTGACCGACGCGTGACGCCGGGTGTAGAATTCACCCATCAGCCCGATCATCAATAAGACCGTTCCGACAATGATCGCGTATTCATACGAGGTGTAGCGCGGGGCATAGTTGATGAAAACGTATCCGCGTGACTGATCAATCGCGTGGAACAAAGGGTTCCAGTCGAACAAGGACAACATGAAGGCCGGAAGGGTGTTGGCGACGAACATCTTGCCGGATGCGATCATGTTCACCCGCTGATAGATCGTGGTGAAGATGCCAACAAATGTTGGAAACCAGGGCTTCAGCGCCAGCAAGAGAACGCCGAGCGCCAGACCTGTATACCATGACACCAGCAGCATGCCGAAGGCGGGAATCGGCTGATCAATGACCACGGGTGTGAAAACGGCATGATAGACGAACAGGATCACGAAGAGCGACAGCACCTGGATATAGAGCGTCCCGATCGCAGCCGCAGCAATGACAATGATTGTGTTGAGCGGGGCATGTTGCATCATCGGTGATGCGGGACCTTCTGAACCGACGACTGCGGCCACGGTCTTGGTATGGGTCATGTAGAGAAAGATACCCGACATGATGTAGAGCAGAAAGTCGCCGCGCAAGGCCGCACCCCGCAAGCCCAGGATCACGAACATGATATAGAAGGCAAGCACGAAAATCGCTGCCTGCAGCATGTTCATGAGGATCGCGATCACCGCATTGCCATGCGACTTGCGGATATTGCGGACGATACTGTGATAGACCAGTTCGGCAATGGTGACGGCCGCGCCGAGACCGGTCTGTCTGAAGGTGGATTGCTGAAACATTGACCGCTGCTACCTGCGTGATCCGGGGTTGGCCCGATGTGGGACACTTGCCGTTCTGCCTGCTGTTGACCATAAGTGTCAGTGGTAAAGAGGACAACAATTCCGCCTTTGCGCATGAGAATTTTGGGAGATTGTGATTGGATTACCAGAAACTGACCTTGGTCATGCGCCGTCTGGCCATCGAGGCCGGGTCGCGGATCATGCAGATCTACGATGCCGACGACTTTGAAGTGAAGGTAAAGTCGGATGCCAGCCCTGTGACCGAGGCGGATGAAGCCGCTGACGCCTTGATCTCGGCCGGTTTGCGGGAGGCATTTCCCGACGTGACTTTGGTGACCGAGGAGCAGGCCGCCTCCCATGCGGCGCATGCTGACCGGTTCCTGATCGTGGATCCCTTGGATGGAACCAAGGAATTCATCAATCGTCGTGGCGACTTTACCGTCAATATCGCCTATGTCGTTTCGGGCGTTGCTGTGCGTGGCGTTGTCTATGCGCCTGCGCAGGGTCGCATGTTCTTTACCTTGGCAGACGGACAATCGGTCGAGGAAACAGGTTCGTTTGAACCCGGGACCATGGGCGATGTGACGCCGATCAGTGTCGCGCAACCTGATAATACGGCCCTGATGGTTGTCGCGTCCAAATCGCATCGCGATCAGGCGACGGATGATTACATCGCCAAATACAGTGTAAAAGACATGAAAAGTGCCGGTTCTTCGCTGAAGTTCTGTCTGGTGGCCACGGGAGAGGCGGATCTTTATCCCCGCCTTGGGCGCACAATGGAGTGGGATACTGCAGCAGGCCACGCCGTGCTGTCGGGTGCGGGAGGTCATGTGATCCGCTTTGATGATCACACGCCCCTGACTTATGGCAAGTCTGGTTATGCGAACCCTTTCTTTATCGCCTATGCCCCCGGAGTGGAGCTGAAGAAACCCTGATGTCCGTCCTGATCGTCATACCTGCGCGCTATGCGTCGACCCGCTATCCCGGAAAGCCCCTTGTGATGCTGAAGGGCGCAAATGGGCAGAAACAGAGTCTTATTGAGCGGTCATGGCGTGCCGCGATGCAGGTCAATGGTGCTGATCGGGTGGTGGTTGCCACGGATGATGATCGCATCAAGGATGCCGCCGAGGGTTTTGGCGCCGACGTCGTGATGACGTCGGCCGCATGCCAGAACGGGACTGAACGCTGCGCCGAAGCCCATGACGCGCTGGGTGGTGGTTTCGACATGGTCGTCAACCTGCAGGGCGACGCGCCCTTGACCCCGCCTTGGTTTGTCGAAGACCTGATCAAAGGGCTGGATTCAGACAGGTCTGCCGAGGTTGCGACCCCGGTGCTGCGCTGCGATGGACGCGCGCTCAATGGTTTTCTGACGGACCGGAAAGCCGGGCGTGTCGGCGCTACAACGGCCGTTTTCCGGCGAAACAGACACGCATTGTATTTTTCAAAAGAGGTGATCCCCTTCACCTCGCAGATCTATGCCGACGATGATGCCACGCCCGTATTTCATCACGTAGGCGTCTATGCCTACAGGCCTGCTGCCCTTGCCAAGTACACGGGATGGAGCAGTGGCCCGCTGGAAACCCTTGAGGGTCTGGAGCAGCTTCGGTTTCTGGAGAACGACCACACTATTCTTTGCGTTGAAGTGCAGGCCAAGGGGCGCCAGTTCTGGGAGTTGAACAACCCTGAGGATGTCCCGCGATTAGAGACAATGATGGCGGAAATGAGTATGGAATGACCAGTCTGCCGGTCAGTGTGGTGATTGTCAGTCGGCAGCGACCGGACTCCCTCAAGCATTGCCTGAGTGCCGTTGCGCGTCTTTCCTATCCTGATTACGAGATTGTCGTGGTTGCCGACCCTGCCGGGTTGCGCGCCGTTGAAGGCTTGGCCTTTGCCGACAGGATCAAGACCGTGCCTTTTCACGAGGCCAATATCTCTGCTGCGCGCAATCGTGGAATCGCGCAGGCCGCGGGAGAGATCGTGGCGTTTCTGGATGACGACGCGATACCGGAACCGCGTTGGCTGGATCACCTGACCGCTGTGTTTGCAGACCCCGCAGTTGCCGCTGCAGGTGGTCACGTTTTGGGACGTAATGGCATCACCCCGCAATGGCGCAGCCGCGTTGTGGATCAGACGGGTGAGGCGCGTGATCTGTCACTACATCGGCTGAATTCGACAATTCTGACTCCGCCGCAGGGACAAGCGGTGAAGACCGAAGGTACAAATATGGCGGTGCGCCGGGATGTGCTGTCGAAGCTGGGGGGATTCGACCCTGCGTTTCGATTTTATCTGGACGAGACAGACGTGAACATGCGTCTGGCTCAACTTGGATATTCGACAGCGGTGGTTCCACTTGCCGTGGTGCATCACGGTTTTGCGGCCAGCGCCTATCGCCGTTCCGATCGCGCGGTGCGGGGGCTGCGCCAGATTGCCGCTTCTCTGACGGTTTTCCTGCGCAAGCACTGCCCCCCCTCACGCCATAAACAGGCACTCGACAAGGCGTTCGGCGAACAGCGCAAGCGTATCCTGGTGCAGATGGTCAGCGGCTTGCTGGAGCCACGCGACATTCGCCGTCTTCTGCGTGACTGGAACAATGGCGTGGAGGAGGGCCGTTCAAGGTTATTGACCGATCCTGTTCCCTTGCCGCCAGCACAAAGTGACTACTTGCCATTTCAGACACTGTTTCAAGCCGACAACTGTATCATTGCCGGCCATCACCTGCAGATGCGGCTGCGACGCAAAGAGGCTGCACAAGCCGCAAGCGAGGGTCAGAGCGTGTCACTCTTCCTGTTCTCCTACAGCACGCTTTACCATCATGTCCGATTCCATCCAGACGGCTATTGGGAGCAGACCGGCGGGCTTTGGGGCCGAAGTGATCGCTCTGACCCACTGTTCAGGGTCTGGTCCATCAATGGCCGGGTCGATCACGAGGTACACCGTATTGGCGCCGCGCGGTTCTGATCGCGGCCAGAACGCATGCGGTTGATCCAAAGCGGGGATATCCGCCTGTGACTGCCATAGTTTTTACCTTTTATCGTGATTTCCTGTACCAAAGAGTGTTATTGGGAATGCCATACCGCTCTGTAGAATGCGGCTTTGATCCGAGGATTGCGCAATGCCTAAAAAAGTTACGAAAGCCATCTTTCCAGTTGCTGGTCTTGGGACACGTTTCCTGCCCGCCACGAAGTCGGTTCCGAAGGAGATCATGACGCTGGTGGACCGGCCGCTGATCCAATACGCGATTGACGAGGCGCGTGCGGCCGGGATCAAGGAGTTCATCTTTGTGACCTCTCGCGGGAAAGGTGCGCTGGAGGATTACTTTGACCACGCGCCGCAGCTGGAATCCGAGTTGCGCAAGAAGGGCAAGACCGAGCTTCTCGAAATCCTGAAGACCACCAATATGGACAGTGGTGCCATCGCCTATATCCGGCAGCACAAGGCGTTGGGCTTGGGTCATGCCGTCTGGTGCGCGCGCCGTCTGATCGGTGATGAACCTTTTGCCGTTATCCTGCCGGATGACGTGATTGCCGCAGAGAAACCCTGCCTTCAACAGATGGTCGAGGCTTATGCCGAGACTGGCGGCAATATCGTCGCCGCGATGGAAGTGTCGCCAGAGCGTGCGTCATCCTATGGTATTCTGGATATTCAGGATGACATGGGTTCTGTGGTTTCGGTCAAGGGGATGGTCGAGAAGCCCGCCCCCGGCACACAACCATCAAATCTGGCTGTCATCGGTCGTTACATCCTGACACCGCACGTTCTGAACAATCTCAACAAGATGAAGACAGGTGCAGGCGGTGAAATTCAGCTGACCGACGCCATCGCGCAAGAGATCGAGGCGGACCGCAAGGTGTATGGTTATCGTTTCCGTGGGCAGCGGTTCGATTGTGGCTCGAAGGCCGGATTCCTGCAGGCGACCGTGTCATTCGGGTTGTCGCGTGAGGATCTGCGTGACGATCTGGCGCGTTACCTGCGCGAAATCATCGCTCAGGACCTTGCTGCAGAGTAAATCGGTCCGGGGGTGGCGTCGTGAAGACTGTTCTGGTGACGGGGGGTGCGGGCTATATCGGCTCGCACGCTTGCAAGGCGTTGCGCAATGCGGGTTATCTACCCGTCACCTTTGACAATCTGAGCACCGGCTGGCGGGATGCTGTGAAGTTCGGCCCGTTCGAGCAAGGCGATTTGCGGGACAAAGACCGGCTTGCTTCGGTTTTTGAGACGCATAGACCCTGTGCCGTAATGCATTTTGCGGCTCTCAGTCAGGTCGGCGAAAGCATGTCGGACCCGGGAAAATACTGGTCCAACAACGTGACAGGTTCCTTGTGCCTGATCGAAGCGGCGGTTGCGGCAGGATGTCTTGATTTTGTTTTCTCATCGACCTGTGCCACCTACGGCGATCAGGACAATGTGCTTCTGGATGAAGATAGCGCGCAACAGCCGATCAACGCCTATGGCGCAAGCAAGCGTGCGATCGAGGAAATCCTGAGGGATTTCGGGGTCGCACATGGCCTGAACCATGTGATTTTCAGATACTTCAACGTCGCTGGCGCCGACCCCGAGGGTGAGGTGGGCGAGTTTCATCAGCCAGAAACGCATCTGGTTCCGCTGATCCTTGACGCTATCGCGGGCAAGCGAGCAGCCCTGACGATCCATGGAACGGATTACCCGACACCGGACGGAACCTGCATCCGGGACTATGTCCATGTCTGCGACCTGGTCGACGCGCATATTCTGGGGCTGAAGTGGCTTGAGAACAAACGGGGCAGTCAGGTTTTCAACCTTGGCACTGGAACGGGTTTTTCCGTGCGCGAGGTAATCGAGCAATCGCGCTTCGTGACCAATCGCGATGTGCCTTTCGCCGAAGGGCCGCGGCGTGCTGGTGATTGCACCAAGCTTGTGTCCGGCTCGACCCGAGCGACGCAAGAATTGGGCTGGGCACCCGGGCGGTCAACCTTGAGGTCCATGATCACCGATGCCTGGCGTTGGCACCAAAACGGGCGTTACAGTGCCTGAACCGAGCCCGGCGCGGCTTTTGGACCTTTCGCGCCTTGTGAGCCGCGCTGGTCGAACGCAGACCGGGATCGACCGGGTGGAACTGGCATATCTTCGGGCGTTTTTGGCGGAAACAGTGCCTGTTTATGGGCTTGTCAGAAGCGCATGGGGCTATCTTCTGCTGGACCGGCGCGGGTGTCGGTTCCTGTTGGAAAGGGTGACCGGCGACGCGCCTTGGGGACGCGCCGATCTTTTGTCACGGCTTCGGCGCAAGCTTGATCCGATCCGACAGCGCGCCGAAGCGGATTTGCGGCGTGTTGCGATTGATAGATGCTTGCCATCACGTCTGTCGAAGATGCTGTTGCGTCACCTTCCGCGCGGCACGGCCTATGTGAACGTGGGTCACGCCAATCTGACTGAGCGGGTTCTGGTCGCCCTGAAACAGAGCCTGCGCGCGCCTGTCGTGGTCATGATACATGACACTATTCCGCTGGATTTTCCGCAGTATCAGCGCCCCGGAATGGACGCTGCGTTTCGGAGCATGCTGGCACGGGTGCAGACGCACGCCGCGTTGATCCTGTGCAATTCGGCCTGTACGCGCGCCGATGTCATCCGCCATATGGAACCGCGCGGCGCAGTGCCCGAGACGCTGGTTGCCAGGCTTGGGATCAGTAATCATGAGCCGGACCCGGACCTCAGGTTGCCAAGCGGCTTCGACCCGAACAGACCCGCCTTCATCACGATCGGCACGATTGAGCCACGCAAGAACCATATGTTCCTGCTTGATCTGTGGGCCGAGATGGTGCGGGACATGACCCCCGAGAGGATGCCGCAGCTTTTGATATGTGGCGCAAGGGGATGGAACAATGCGGCTGTCTTTGCGCGGCTGGACAGTGATCCCATGATGGGGCGTCACGTGTTCGAGGTTGGGGGACTGACGGATGGGCAGATCGCCGCGCTTTTGCCGGCCATGCGCGGCGCACTTTTTCCAAGTCATGCCGAAGGGTTCGGGCTGCCGCCGATCGAGGCGCTTTCAGCGGGATTGCCGATCATCTGTAACAGTCTTGATATCTATGTCGAAATCCTTGGTGATAATCCCGTTTACGCAAGCGTTCAGGACAGGTATCTTTGGCGGCAAGAAATAGAACATCTGGCACATAGCCAGACCAATGGGCAGATCACGGGCAAGAAGTTCCAGCCTCCGACTTGGCAGGCGCATTTCAATACTGTGTTAAGCCGTTTGTGATTTGGTGAAGGGGCCGCAGGCAGGCACCTTAGGTTGGAGAAGGCACGGTTTGGGCGTCTGGCAGTCATATCGCCTGCGGCTTCAGCGAAAGCGATGGCTGTTGCGTGCTTGGCGCAAGCGGCGTGAACTGCGCGCCGTCACGGACCGGACGGGCAAGATAAATCCCGGCGACATATTGCTGTTTTCGACCATGCGGAACGAACAGATCCGCCTGCCCTATTTCCTGCAATATTACCGCGACATGGGCGTGAACCACTTTCTTTTGGTGGATAACGACAGCACGGACGGCACTTATGAATATCTGGCGGATCAGCCTGATGTTTCGCTTTGGCACAGCCGGCATGGGTACAAGCGGGCGCGGTTCGGTGTGGATTGGTTGAATTGGCTGCAATCACGCCATGCCCATGGTCATTGGTCGCTGGTTGTCGATCCTGACGAATTCCTGATCTATCCGTTTTGTGACACCCGTCCGCTGCGGGCTTTGACCGACTGGCTGGATGCGTCTTCCATCAAGTCCTTTTCCGCGATGCTGCTGGATATGTATCCAAAGGGTCCATTGGACGCGCAGCCCTATCACCCGGGTCAGGACCCGATGGAGATCGCGAACTGGTTCGATGCGGGCAATTATTCCATCTCTCGGAACAAGCGCTTCGGCAATCTCTGGATACAGGGCGGACCGCGTAGCCGTGTCTTCTTTCCGGATCGGCCAGAGAAGGCGCCTGCCCTCAACAAGATACCACTGGTCAAGTGGGATCGCCGTTACGCTTATGTCAGCTCGACCCATATGCTGCTCCCGCGTGGCCTGAACCTTGTTTATGACGAGTGGGGTGGTGAGAAAGCCAGTGGCGTGCTGCTTCATGCCAAGTTTCTGGACACGTTCTCGGCCAAGGCCGCCGAGGAGCTGACGCGTAAACAGCACTATGCCGCATCGGTCGAGTACAAGGCCTATGCCGAGAATCTGCAGTCCAACCCGGATCTGTGGTGCAAGTGGTCGGAACGATACATCAACTGGCGCCAGCTTGAGATTTTGGGGCTTATGTCCAAGGGGAACTGGGCGTGACCGTCGGAATCGTCATGCTGGTTCACACGGCGCTGGGCCGGGCCGAGCAAGTCGCCAGGCATTGGGCGGCTGGCGGTTGCCCTGTGGTGATCCATGTCGACAAATCGGTATCGAAGAAGACCCACGCGGCGTTTGTAGCGTCGTTGTCTGACGTCCCGCTGGTTCGGTTTTCCAAGCGTCACCGCTGCGAGTGGGGGACATGGGGAATTGTAGCGGCATCGCAGGCTGCGTCGGAACTGATGCTGGCAGAGTTCGGGGATGTCAGGCACGTTTATCTGGCGTCCGGCTCTTGCTTGCCGTTGCGCCCGGTGCAGGAGTTGATTGACTATCTGGCGGCCCGGCCGCGTACCGACTTTATAGAAAGCGCGACGACCGCGGATGTGCCTTGGACCGTGGGCGGGCTGGATCAGGAACGGTTCACCCTGCGGTTTCCATTTTCGTGGAAGCGGCGCCGGATGTTGTTCGATGGCTTCGTCAAACTGCAGCGCAAGCTGGGCCTCAAGCGCAAGATGCCCAACGGCCTTGTGCCGCATATGGGCAGCCAATGGTGGTGCCTGACCAGACAGACGCTGTCCGCGATCCTGCAAGACCCGGAACGTGCGACCTATGACAGGTTTTTCAAGCAGGTCTGGATTCCGGATGAAAGCTATTTTCAATCACTTGCGCGGCTTTACTCCAGTCAGATCGAAAGCCGCTCTCTGACGCTGAGCAAGTTCGACTTTCAGGGCAAGCCGCATATCTTCTATGACGACCATCTGCAATTGCTGCGGCGGTCGGATTGTTTTGTGGCTCGAAAGATCTGGCCTCATGCCAATCGGCTGTATGAGGTGTTTCTGACCGATGCCGCGGGTGCAATGAAGCGCACCGAACCAAACCCCGGCAAGATCGACCGTATCTTCGCCAAGGCGGTCGAGCGGCGGACACGGGGGCGGGCCGGTCTGTACATGCAAAGCCGTTTCCCCAACGCGGGATGGGAAAACGGCGTGACGTCGGGTCCATATTCCATTTTCGAAGGGTTTTCTGACCTGTTCGAGGATTTTGAGGAATGGCTGGCCAAGTCGACAGGCGCGCGGGTGCATGGCCATCTTTTCGCGCCGGACCGTGTCGAATTCGCTGGTGGGCAAAGCGTGATGAACGGCGGGTTGTGCGACAGTGCCAAGTTGCGCGACTACAACCCACGCTCGTTTCTTTGCAATCTGATCTGGAATACGCGGGGCGAGCGGCAGTGTTTTCAATTCGGCCCTGCGGATTCACAGGATATCAGTTGGCAATTTGCCAAGGACCCGAATGCCCAAGTGTCGGTGATCACGGGTGCCTGGGCAGTGCCTTTGTTCCGGTCCAACCGGAATTTTGCCGATATCCGACGTGATGCCGCCCTTCTTCAGAAGATCGAAAGCGAGCATCTGGATATTCTGCGCTCGCCCTATGTGAAGGCGCGGGTGCGGATCTGGACGATGGCCGAATTCATTGAGGCGCCGATGGAGCCTTTGCAGACCATCCTTGACGAGATCGGGAACAGAGGTCTGCGTCGTCTGTCGGAAGTGCCCAAGATGGTTGAACTGGATGGCTTTGGTCAATTCCTGCAGAATTTGAAGAATCAGGGAATGCATCCCTATCTGATGGGGGATTTCCCTGTGACGCGCGACATGCAACCGACGCAGCAATCACCGCGCAAACCTTATCTGGTGCGCTGAGGATGTCGGAAAAATTTGATTATTTCATCGTCTTTGCCGAGATGCGGACAGGGTCGAATTTTCTTGAGACGAACCTGAATGCCTATGCTGGCCTGACCTGTCATGGCGAGGCGTTCAATCCGCATTTCATTGGCTACCCCAACCGGACCGAGATTCTGGGCATCACCCAACCGATGCGGGATGCCAATCCTGCGCGGCTGATCGAAGCCATCAAGCATGGCACCGACGGACTGGGCGGATTCAGGTTCTTTCATGATCATGACCCGCGGGTGTTGGACATTGCACTTTCCGATCCGCGCTGTGCCAAGATCATCCTGACCCGTAATCCCGTGGAAAGCTATGTCTCGTGGAAGATCGCGCAGGCGACGGGGCAGTGGAAGCTGACGAATGTCACCAAGCGCAAAGACGCGGATGCCGTGTTCGACCGGGTCGAGTTCGAAGCGCATCTGGCCGCTCTGCAGGAGTTTCAGGTTCATCTTCTGCATGCGTTGCAGATCACCGGACAAACCGCCTTTTATGTCGCTTATGAGGACCTGCAGGATGTGGCCGTCATGAACGGCTTGGCGCGGTTTCTGGGGATCGCGCAACAGTTGGACAGTCTTGACGACAGCCTCAAGAAACAGAACCCGGAGCCACTGTCGGAAAAGGTGCGGAATTTCGACCAGATGGCCGATGCCTTGGCGCGGCTGGACAGGTTCAACCTGACGCGAACGCCGAATTTCGAGCCGCGTCGCGGTGCAGCGGTGCCGGGCTATGTTGCGGCAAAACGCACGCCACTGCTGTTTCTGCCGATACGATCAGGACCCGAGGATACGGTTCAGCGCTGGCTGGCTGATCTGGATGGCGTGGGCGTCGATGAATTGCAGAGCGACTTCACCCAGAAAACCTTGCGACAGTGGATGCGCGGCCACCCCGGTCATCGCAGCTTTACGGTCCTGCGTCATCCGGCAGCCCGCGCCCACGCTGCGTTCTGCGATCGTATCCTGATGAAGGGCCCCGGGCATTTCGCGGAAATCCGACGGATTCTGCGAAAGTCCTATGGCTTGCCGATCCCTGAAGGCCAACCCGATGCCAGCTATGATCGAGCAACGCACCGCGCCGCTTTTGTCGTGTTTCTGGAGTTTCTCAAGGCCAATCTAGCGGGACAGACGACGGTGCGCGTGGATGCGTCATGGGCGACGCAGATGCAGGTTTTGCAAGGCTATGCCCAGTTTGTCCTGCCGGACATGATCCTGCGCGAAGATGAGATCGAAGTTTATCTGCCAGCTTTGGCGCAGCAACTTGGTCATCCCGATCCTGCGGCTCCGCAGGTTGCCGCGTCGGGCAGACCATTCGAACTGGGCGACATCTATGACGATCAGATCGAAGATCTGGTCAGCACGATTTATCAACGGGATTACATCGGTTTTGGGTTCGGCCCTTGGCAGGTTGCGGGCTGATAGCGGTCAAGCCGCTTGAAAGCTGGGGGCTTCTGTCAGGATGGTGTAAAGCGTGCCGGGATCGGTATTTGCGCGCAGTTTCGTGCAGACAGAAGCTTCGCGCAGCGTTCTGGACACCAGTGCCAAAGCTTTGAGGTGTTCGACACCGGCGTCTTCCGGTGCGAAAAGCGCGAAGATGATATCGACGGGCGCGCGATCAACGGCGTCGAAATCAATCGGCTTTTCCAGCAGCATGAAAGCGCCCTGCACGGAATCGAGCCCCGCGATACGGGCATGGGGCAGGGCCACACCGTGGCCCACGCCTGTTGGTCCAAGCGTCTCGCGCTCCATCAGCGCTTCGACGGCTGCGGCGGCATTGATCTTGTAGACCGATGCCGCCATGTCGCCCAGATCATGAAGGACGCGCTTCTTGCTGGTGGCCGAGGTAATAACCTTCACTGCCTCCGGCTTGAGGATGGTCGAAATCTTCATGGTCGCTCAAAGCTCCGGTTGCGGGGGTCGCGATAATGATTATCGCGGGTCGATCCATCCGATATTGCCGTCTTCAC
>NCJR01000241.1 GCA_002282555.1 Rhodobacterales bacterium 34-62-10 | reverse complement strand
CGCAGGACAAGGAGGATTACCAGACCGTCTGGGCCCGCCGCGCCGGGGCCGTCGCCGCCCCCACAGCCTCATTGCATTTCGACGAACCGCTGCTCAAGGCGCTGTCGGACAGGGGCGTGACCTTCACTCATGTCACCCTGCATGTGGGCGCGGGCACCTTCCTGCCGGTCAAGGTCGATGACGTGACCACCCACCGCATGCACGCCGAATGGGGCGAGGTCAGCGCACAAGCCGCCGCCGAGATCGCCGCAACCCAAGCCGCAGGCGGCCGCATCATCCCCGTCGGCACCACCGCCCTGCGCCTGATCGAAACCGCCGCCCGCGCCACCGGCCAGATCACCCCATGGTCCGGCGATACCGACATCTTCATCTATCCGGGCTTCACCTTCCGCGTGACCGACGCGCTGATGACCAACTTCCACCTGCCCAAATCCACGCTGATGATGCTGGTCTCGGCCCTGATGGGACAGGACCGCATCCGGCGGATCTACGCCCATGCCATCACGGAACGCTACAGGTTTTTCTCCTATGGCGACGCCTCGCTGTTGATCCCGCCGCGCTGAGATGTGAGGGAGGGACCTGACACGGGGCAGGCGACACGAATGAGTCGTTTTTGGCAGTGACAGCCACGCGCGGTCCCCGTTACCCTGAAGTTACATTCCCGTGGCACGTGGTGCGGCGCTGCCAAGGAGGACCCGATGCTGAAATTTCTGTCCAACGCATGGGCGCTGCTTCTGGGCCTGTTGCTCCTGATGATCGGCAACGGTCTGCAAGGCACCCTGCTCGGCGTGCGCGGCGAAATCGAGGGATTCTCGACCTATCAGATGTCGATGATCATGTCCGCCTATTTCGTGGGCTTTCTGGGCGGCTCCAAACTCGCCCCCGAAATGATCCGGCGTGTCGGCCATGTCCGCGTCTTTGCCGCACTGGGTTCGCTGATCTCGGCCGTGCTGATCATCTATCCCAGCCTGCCGAACCCCTGGGTCTGGATGGCCTGCCGCGTGATCATCGGCTTTTGCTTCTGCGGCGTCTATGTCACCGCCGAAAGCTGGCTGAACAACGCCGCCACGAATGAAACGCGCGGTCAGGCCCTGTCGATGTATATGCTGGTGCAGGTCGGCGGCATCATGATCGCGCAAGGGCTGCTGCTGGTCGCCGATCCGGGCGGCTTCATCCTCTTCGTGATCCCTTCCGTGCTGGTCTCCATCGCCTTCGCGCCGATCCTGCTCTCGATCACCCCAACCCCGGCCTTCGAGACGACCAAGCCCATGACCCTGCGCGCGCTTTTCAAGGTCTCGCCACTGGGCTGCACCGGCATGTTCCTGCTGGGCGGCGTCTTTGCCGCGCAATTCGGCATGGCGGCGGTTTACGGCGCGCGCACCGGCCTCACCATCCCCGAAATCTCGCTCTTCGTGACCGCCTTCTATCTGGGCGCCACGGTGCTGCAATTCCCGCTGGGCTGGCTGTCCGACCGGATGGACCGCCGCATGCTGATCCTGCTGGCCTCGGCCGTGGGGGGCGTGGGCGCGCTTCTGGGCATGGCCGCGGGCGGGTCTTTCCCGGTGCTGCTGGTCTCGGCCTTTCTGGTGGGCGGCACGTCGAACCCGCTCTATTCGCTGCTCATCGCCTATACCAACGATTTCCTGGACCGCGACGACATGGCCTCGGCCTCGGGCGGGTTGCTCTTCATCAACGGTCTGGGCGCCATTGCCGGCCCGCTGATCACCGGCTGGACCATGGGGCTTTTCGGCTCGCCGGGCTATTTCCTGATCATCGCCGTCCTGATGATCGCGCTCTCCCTCTATGCCGCCTATCGCATGACCCAGCGCCGCGCGCCGCCCGTGTCGGAAACCGCCACCTATACCCCGATCTCGCCCACGGCCACCTCGGTGGCGCTGGACGTGGCGCGCGAACATGCGATCACCACTGCCGATGCGGAAAGCGATCGGACGAAATCCGCCTGATACCGCAAACATCAATCATCTGTGACGGTCCTGTCGCAATTCGTGACTGGGCAGTCTGGTTGACGGTTATGTAACACTTTCCTATCTGCGTTTGGCAGGTGAGGAGTGTGTCATGGTAAATCCCGAAGAAGTCTTGGCTTTCTGGCTGGATGAAGTAAGCGCGAAGGACTGGTATGCCACTGATCCGGCGCTGGATCAGCGGATCCGCGACCGTTTCCTTCCCACATGGCAGGAAGCGACCGAGGGTGGTCTTGGCCTCTGGCTGACCTATCCCAATGGCGCGCTGGCCTATATCATCCTGACCGACCAGTTCCCGCGCAACATGTTCCGCGGGTCCGCGCAGGCCTTCGCCACCGATCGCAGCGCGCTTGCTGCGGCCAAGGCCGCGATCGACCGCAAATGGGACCTGCGGATCACCGAACCGGCGCGACAGTTCTTCTATCTGCCCCTGATGCATTCCGAAAACCTCTGCGATCAGGACCGCTGCGTGCGCCTGATGCATGAACGGATGCCCGAAACGGGCGGAACGAACCTGCTCCACGCCAAGGCCCACCGCGAGGTGATCCGCCTCTTCGGTCGCTTCCCCTACCGGAACGAGGCGTTGGCCCGCCCCTTCACCGCGCCCGAACGCGCCTATGTCGAACAGGGCGGCTACGGCGAAACCGTGCGCCATCTGCAAGCCGTCTGATCCAGCCCGCGCGCAGCGCCGCTGCGCGCCCTG
The DNA here is from genome assembly GCA_002282555.1 of Rhodobacterales bacterium 34-62-10. Classification (GTDB taxonomy): domain Bacteria; phylum Pseudomonadota; class Alphaproteobacteria; order Rhodobacterales; family Rhodobacteraceae; genus Seohaeicola. The sequence goes on along the minus strand of NCJR01000241.1, from coordinate 963 downwards.
CCACCCGGATAAGCTGCGTTGATGCGCGGCCCAAGTTAGTTTAACGTCAAACTAATTTTGGAATCGGAGGGGCGCATGTCAGCCAAAGCATTTGATCTGATCGTGATCGGCGCGGGGCCGGGCGGCTATGTTGCGGCCATCCGCGCCGCGCAACTGGGCCTCAAGGTCGTGATCATCGAGCGTGAAAATCTGGGCGGCATCTGTCTGAACTGGGGCTGCATCCCGACCAAGGCGATGCTGCGGTCCTCCGAAGTATTCCACCTGATGCACCGCGCCAAGGAATTCGGCCTCAGCGCCGACAACATCTCCTATGATCTGGACGCCGTTGTGAAACGCTCGCGCGGGGTGGCGAAACAGCTCTCCTCGGGCATCGGCCATCTGATGAAAAAGAACAAGATCACCGTGGTGATGGGCGAGGCGACGATCCCCGCCAAGGGCCGCGTCACCGTCAAGACCGACAAGGGCACGGAAGAGCTGACCGCCCCCAATATCGTGCTGGCCACCGGTGCCCGCGCCCGCGAATTGCCGGGGTTGGAAGCAGACGGCGACCGGGTCTGGGCCTACCGCCACGCGCTGGTCCCGCCGCATATGCCGAAAAAACTGCTGGTGATCGGATCGGGCGCCATCGGCATCGAATTTGCCAGCTTCTACAACACGCTGGGGGCCGAAACCACCGTGGTCGAGGTGATGGACCGTATCCTCCCCGTCGAGGATGAGGAAATCGCCAGTTTCGCGCGCAAATCCTTCCAGAAACAGGGCATGACGATCCGCGAGAAATCCGTGGTCAAGCAACTCGACCGCAGCAAGGACAGCGTCACCGCCCATATCGAAAAAGACGGCAAGGTCGAGAAGATCACCTTCGACACCGTCATCTCCGCCGTGGGCATCGTCGGCAACACCGAAGGTCTGGGCTTAGAGGCTCTCGGCGTGAAAATCGACCGTACCCATGTGGTCACCGACGCC
>NCJR01000240.1 GCA_002282555.1 Rhodobacterales bacterium 34-62-10 | reverse complement strand
CTATGCGGCCGGGTCCATGTCCAAGCGGCTGGGGATCGAGGAGGGGCTGCAACTGCCGCGCCCGATCATCGAATATTACTACAAGGACGACAAGCTGGGTGACCCGCTGGTGACCGAGGAGCATATCGCGGCCTTTGGCTGGGCCAATCAGCAGGATATGGACGACATCCTGAGCCTTGCGCTGCGGGTCAATGACTTCATGTCGGGTGTGATGTTCAGCGTGGGCATCAAGCTGATCGATTTCAAGATCGAGATCGGCCGGGTTTATGACGGCGATTTCCAGCGTCTGGTGGTGGCCGACGAGATCAGCCCCGATAGCTGCCGGCTGTGGGATATCGAGACCGGGCGCAAGCTGGACAAGGATGTGTTCCGGCGCGATCTGGGCAGCCTGACGGATGCCTATTCCGAGGTGGCGCGGCGTCTGGGTGTGATGCCCAAGGTTGCCACGCCGATGACCAAGCCGACGCTGATCAACTGAGACCGTAGCGCCCGGTGCGGGCGGTGCGTTTGAGTATTTATGGAACGATGAAGCGCAGGCCCCGGCCGCGCAGGACCGGAGAGAGACCGATGAAGGCACGGGTGCATGTAATGCTGAAGAACGGGGTGTTGGACCCGCAGGGTGAAGCTGTGCGTCATGCGCTGGCAACACTTGGCTTTAACGGTGTGAACGGGGTGCGTCAGGGCAAGGTCATCGAGCTGGATCTGGACGAGACCGACCCGGAAGCCGCGCGCGCGCAGGTGTCGCGGATGTGCGAGACCCTGCTCGCCAATACGGTAATCGAAAGCTACACGGTGGAGCTGGACTGATGCACGCGGCGGTCATTACCTTTCCGGGGTCCAATTGCGACCGTGATCTGGCCGTGGCCTTTGAGCAGGCCGGGGCGCGTGTCAGCCGGGTCTGGCACAAGGATACCGAATTGCCGCGCGGCGTGGATGTCGTGGGGATTCCGGGCGGCTTTTCCTTTGGCGATTATCTGCGCTGCGGGGCGATTGCCGCCAATTCGCCGATCTGTCGCGCGGTTGTCGCCCATGCCGGGCGCGGCGGCTATGTTCTGGGGATCTGCAACGGGTTTCAGGTTCTGACCGAGACGCGGCTGTTGCCGGGTGCCCTGATGCGCAATGTCGGGCTGAAGTTCATCTGCCGGACGGTCACGCTGTCGGTGACCACCACGGACAGTGCCTTTACGGGCGGCTACAGCGCCGGGCAGCTGTTGCGGGTGCCGGTGGCGCATCATGACGGCAATTACACCGCCAGCGCCGATGAGCTGGCGCAATTGCGCGATGCGGACCGGATCGCCTTGACCTATGCCGAGGCTGTCAACGGCTCTGCCATGGAAATTGCGGGTGTGTTGAGCGAGAATCGCCGGGTGCTGGGCATGATGCCGCATCCCGAGCGCGCCTTCGAGCCGGCGCATGGCAGCACCGACGGGCGGCAGATCTTTGCCGGTCTGATGGAGGCACTGACTGCGGCCTGACTTGAGCGGGGCGCGGGCAGGGCGTAAGGTTGGCCCATGACAACGCCGCAACAGCCATCCCCGGCCCGCAAGACATCCCAACAGCGACGCGCGTCACGCCCGGTTGCCGCCTCTGGCACGGTCAGTTGGCGCGGGCGCATGGCGCTTGGGCTGTTGATGGTGATCGCGGTGGTCACGATCGTGGTCACCAACCGGTTGCTGACCGACCGGTTCACCGAAACCACGCGCAACAGGGCCGAGTTGCGGCTGGCGCTGTATAGCGGCAACCTGCTGAGCGAATTGCGCCGCAATGCCATCGTGCCGCAGCTTCTGGCGCGGGATCCCTCGCTGATCACGGCGCTGTCGACGCAGGATTATTCGCTGTCGACGCAGCGGTTGATTTCCTTTGTCGAGGAGATTGGCGCGGCCTCTCTGATGTTGCTGGACCGGGAGGGGCGCGTCGTCGCTTCGACCGATCGCAACAAGCTGGGGGCGAATTACCGCAACGAATCCTATTTCGTCGAGGCGTTGCGGGCCAATGACACGATATTCACGGTGCAAAAGCGGCAATCCGGCAGTTTCAACTTCTCCTATTCGCGGCGGATCGTTGAACAGGGGCAGGCCATCGGCGTGATCACCGTGGAAGTGGACCTGCAGAAATTCGAGCGCGCCTGGGCGGGGATTTCGGATGCGGTTCTGGTGACGAATTCGGAAGGGGTCATCATCCTTGCCACCGAACCGCGCTGGCGCGGGGTGACCGAGGCCGAGGCGCTGACCCAGCAGCCGCCCGAAAGCGCGATCCAGCGGGCCATTCAAGCCACCGCCGATTGGACCGCGCTGCCCGCCGATGCCTATGTGCAGGGCGAGGCGGTGATCCGGATGGAGGGGCGCATCCCGTTCCGGGGCTGGCGGATTGCCAGTTTCACCACCTACACCAGCGTGCGCGAGCGAGTGAACGGGGTTCTGGCACTGGAGATCATGGGATTCGCGATCCTGCTGGCGCTGGCGTTCTATATGGTCAGCCGCAAGACCGCCGTGCGCATGGCGCTGTTTCAGCGCGAGTCGGCGGAGTTGCGCCTGCTGAACGCGCGGTTGCAGCGGGAAATCGCCGAGCGTGAAAAGGTCCAGGAGACGCTGGCGGTGGCCGAACAGACGCTGGCGCAAAGCTCGAAACTGGCGGCTTTGGGCGAGATGTCGGCGGCGGTCAGTCACGAGTTGAACCAGCCCTTGGCGGCGATGAAAACCTATCTGGCGGGGGCGCGTCTGCTGCTGCGGCGCAACCGGCCCGAGGAGGCGCTGTCCTCGTTCCAGCGGATCGATGATCTGATCGAGCGGATGGGGGCGATCACACGGCAGCTCAAGTCCTATGCGCGCAAGAGCGGGGACCAGCTGACCCCTGTAAACATGGGCGATGCGCTGGCATCCGCCCTGTCGATGATGGAGCCGCAACTCAAGCAGCGGCGCATCCGCATCACGCGCGCTTTGCCCGATCAGCCGGTTCTGGTGATGGGCGACCGTATCCGGATCGAGCAGGTGATGATCAACCTGCTGCGCAATGCGATGGACGCCACCCAGACCGTGGCCGAGCCGGAGATCGATATCATCCTTGCCGCAGGGGAAACCGCCACGCTGACGGTGCGCGACAATGGTGAGGGGATCAAGGATCTGGATAACCTGTTCGAGCCGTTCTACACGACCAAGAAGCCCGGCGAGGGGGTGGGGCTTGGCCTTGCCATTTCGTCCGGGATCGTGAACGACTTGGGCGGGCGGCTGACAGCGCGCAATGCCAAGGATGGCGGCGCGGTCTTTGAAGTCCAGCTTCCGATCCTAAATAATGACAATGAAATAGAAGCGGCGGAGTAAAACCTATGTCGAAGGGGATGAAGATCGCCATCGTGGATGACGAGCAGGACATGCGGCAGTCGATCAGCCAGTGGCTGGCGCTGTCCGGCTATGACACCGAGACCTTTGCCAGCGCGGAAGACGCGCTGAAGGTGCTCGGGCCGGATTATCCGGGGATCGTGATCTCGGATATCAAGATGCCCGGCATGGACGGGATGCAATTCCTGAAAAAGCTGATGGGCAGCGACAGCACCCTGCCGGTGATCATGATCACCGGGCATGGCGATGTGCCCATGGCCGTGGAAGCGATGCGGGTGGGGGCGTTCGATTTTCTGGAAAAGCCCTTCAACCCCGACCGGATG
>NCJR01000239.1 GCA_002282555.1 Rhodobacterales bacterium 34-62-10 | reverse complement strand
AGTCCCGGACGCGCGGGTCATACCGCCCCGTGCCCCCTTTGGCAAGAACCTTATCCCGCAGGATCACCCGCGTGGCTTGGCTTTGCCCGCCACATGCGCCGCCCACAGATCGGGCCGCCGCTCTTGGGTGATCGCCTCCGATTGCGCCCGCCGCCACGCGGCAATCTTACCGTGATTGCCCGACTGCAAGACCTCAGGGATCGCCCGCCCGCGCCACTCCGCAGGCCGCGTATACTGCGGATGCTCCAGCAACCCGTCCGAGAAGCTTTCTTCTTCCGTCGAGGCCGCATTGCCCAGAACCCCCGGCAACAGCCGCACCGTCGCATCAATCAACGCCATCGCCGCGATCTCGCCCCCGGTCAGGACGAAATCGCCCAAACTGACCTCTGCGATGCCGTATGCCTCCAGCACCCGCTCATCCACACCCTCGAACCGCCCGCACAGCAGCGTCACCCCATCCGCCGCCGCCAAGCGCCGCGCCATCTCTTGCGTCAGCGGTGCCCCGCGCGGGGACAGGTAAATCACCGGCCAGCGCCCCCTTGCGCCCTCTGCCGCCCTGTCCAACGCCCGGCCCAGCACATCAGGCCGCAGCACCATGCCAGCACCACCCCCCGCTGGGGTGTCATCCACATTGCGATGCTTGCCCTCGCCAAATTCCCGCAGATCAATCGTCCGCAGCGCCCATTTGCCCTCGCTCAGCGCCTTCCCCGTCAGGCTCTCGCCCAAGACACCGGGAAAGGCCTGCGGCACCAGCGTGATCACCTGCGCCGCCCAAGCCCCCGCCAGATCAGGCTTATCCGTCACCAACTCACGCGGCCGCAGCGATGCCCGGATCGACATGCGGCCATGGGATTTCAGCGGGGCAGGGCCCTCGGGATCATCTGTTCGCGTCATGCCCACCCCATAGCGCCTTTTGCACCGGGGCAAAAGATGCGCCAGTGCAGCCGCCCGCCCGCACCATCTTGCATCTGCCGTGAACGCGGCGCAGGCTGAATCTGCCCTTGGATGGAGGAAAAAACCGATGCCCGTCTTCAACCGCTTCGCCGACCTGCTGCCCGAGATTTCAGCATGGCGGCGCGATCTCCACGCCAATCCCGAATTGCGGTTTCAGGAACATCGCACGGCGGCATTCGTGGCCGCGAAACTGCGGGAATTTGGCTGTGATGAGGTCGTGACGGGCTTTGGCGAAACCGGCGTGGTGGGCGTGATCAACGGCAGGTCAACCACCTCTGGCAAAACCATCGGCTTTCGCGCCGATATGGACGCGCTCCCGATACAGGAGGCCACCAATCTGCCCCATGCCTCGACCGTGCCCGGAAAAATGCACGCCTGCGGCCATGACGGTCATACGGCGATGCTGCTGGGGGCGGCAAAATATCTGGCCGAAACGCGCAACTTCGACGGTCGCGTCGTCCTCGCCTTCCAGCCCGCCGAAGAAGGCGGCGGTGGCGCCCGCGCCATGATCGACGCCGGGCTGATGGACCGCTGGGGGATCGCAGAAATCTACGGCATGCATAACATGCCCGGCATTCCCACAGGGGCCTTCGCCGTGCGCACGGGGCCGCAGATGGCCTCACCGGACAAGTTCGAAATCCTCGTGCGCGGCACGGGTGGCCACGGTGCCATGCCCCACAAAGGCGTGGATACAACGCTGGTGGCCGCACAGATCGTGGTCGCTTTGCAATCCATCGCGTCGCGCAATATCAACCCCATGGCCAATGTGGTGGTCTCGGTCTGCGGCTTTCGCACGGAAACCGACACCTACAATGTGATCCCGAACACCGTCCACATGCGCGGCACCGTTCGGACGTTCGATCCCGCGGTGCAACGCCTTGTCCGCACCCGCATCGACGCGCTGGCCACGGCCACGGCTGCGGCTTACGGCGCTGTGGCCGAGGTGACGCATACCTCCGGCCCGCCCGCGCTGATCAACCACCCGCATGAGGCGGATCTCGCGGCCGAGGTCGCTTTGGCCGTCGCTGGCGTGGCACAGCGCGATCTCGAACCCACCATGGGCGGCGAGGATTTCTCCGAAATGCTGCAGGAACGCCCCGGTGCCTATCTCTTCATCGGCAATGGCGACAGCGCCGATCTGCACAACCCGCATTACGAATTCAACGATGAGATCATCCCCGTCGGCTGCAGCTGGTATGCGGCCATGGCAGAACGCCGGATGCCGCTGGCCTGACGCGCGCCGCCCCGCGCCCCTTTCATCGTTCTTCAAATACTCAAAATCCGCCGCTTGAAACCGGGATCAACGCGGGCCGTCTGTGCCCTCCGCCCCGGCGCCTCTTCACCCCGCGCCTGCGTTAAAATATGGTAAACGCGGGCGCGTAACCCATTGAAAAGACACATTCCGAAAAATGTCCCACGGTGGGCATTCTCATGGATCGGCTCAGAACAACCCGTCCGGCGGGTCCGCGATGATGCGCCCGGCGGCCAGATCGACGGTCGGCACCGCCTCCATCGTAAAGGGCAGCAGCACCGTCTCGGACGACCCGGGCACCTGCACCTCCAAAATATCGCCCGCCCCGTGGTTCAGCACCGCCTTGACCCGCCCCAAAGCCGCGCCGCCCGTGTCCAGCACCTCAAGCCCGATCAGATCGGCATGATAATATTCATCGTCGGGCAGACCGGGCAACCGATCGCGCGGCACGAACAGCTTGACGCCCTTCAACGCGTCCGCCTCCTCCTTGGTGCCGACACCCGACAGCCGCACCAGCAACCCGTTGGTCAACTGCCCCTCCAGCGCCACGTCGAAACTGCGGCTGCCATCCTCGGTCACCAGCGGCGCATATTCCCCGATGGTCACCGGATCGGCGGTGAAACTTTTCAGCCGCACCTCGCCCCGCACCCCGAAAGCCCCGGCAATGACCGCCACGCAAATCAGATCGCTCATCTTGTTCCTCGTCCTTGCCTGCCTCAGCGCGTCTCGACCCGCAGCGTGTCGCGCCGCACCTCCCACCCCGCCTTGTCCAGCTCGGGTGTCTCGCTCTCCGCCTCGGGCCAGCCGATGCACAGATAGGCCACCAGCCGCCAGCCTGCCGGCACCGCCAGATCCCGCGCCAGCAGCGCCGGATCAAGGATCGACACCCAGCCCACACCCAACCCATGCGCCCGCGCCACCAGCCAGAATTGCATGACCGAGGCGACAACGGAATAGCGCCGCATCTCGGGCATCGTCGCCGCCCCCAGACCGTGCCCCGTATCGGTCGTCTCGTCGCACCAGACGGTCAGATGCTCCGGCGCCTCGCGCATGCCCGACAGTTTCAGCCCCGCATAAAGCGCGGCCTTCTCGCCGGAATACCCCGCCAGCGCCTGCGCATTCGCGGCCTCGAAATTGGCCAGCGCCGCCGCGCGCGCGGCATCGCTCTGCACCCGGATCAACCGCCAGGGTTGCGACAGCCCCACCGATGGGGCCAGCAAAAATGTATCGAGGCAATGCCGCAGCATTGCCTCGTCCACCGCGTCGGTGCGAAAGCGCCGCACATCACGGCGCCAGCGCAACAGCGCCGTCAGTTGGTCCTGGAATGCCCTGTCGAAGTCCTGCATCCCGGTCCCCTGACTTATTCCTCGGCAGCAACCTCTGCGGCGGGTGCGTTGGCTTCGGCAGCTTTGGCGGCCTTCTGTGCGGCGCGATCCTTGGCTTTCTTGCCCGGCTCGCCCTTCTTGGGGTTGCTGCGCTCG
>NCJR01000238.1 GCA_002282555.1 Rhodobacterales bacterium 34-62-10 | reverse complement strand
TATACCTCGGCGGGCACGGTGGAATTCATCGTGGACGGGCAGCGCAACTTCTATTTCCTTGAAATGAACACGCGGCTGCAGGTGGAGCATCCGGTGACCGAGCTGATCACCGGCATCGACCTTGTCGAGCAGATGATCCGCGTGGCTTATGGCGAGGCGCTGACCCTGAAGCAGTCGGATATCAAGCTGCATGGTTGGGCGATGGAAAGCCGCCTTTATGCGGAAGACCCTTACCGGAACTTCCTGCCCTCGATTGGCCGTCTGACGCGCTATCGCCCGCCTGCGGAGGTGACCGAGCCCGGTCACGTGGTGCGCAACGATACCGGCGTCTATGAGGGCGGCGAGATCAGCATGTATTACGATCCGATGATCGCCAAGCTGTGCACATGGGGACCGACGCGCGCCGATGCCATCGAGGCGATGCGCAATGCGCTGGACGGGTTCGAGGTGGAAGGGATCGGGCATAACCTGCCGTTCCTGAGCGCGGTGATGGACCATCCGAAATTCGTGGCAGGCACGATCACCACGGCGTTCATCGCCGAGGAATTCCCCGAGGGTTTCAACGGTGTGGCCCTGCCGGACGAGGTGCTGCGGCGGATTGCGGCATCTTGTGCTGCGATGCACCGGGTGGGGGAAATCCGGCGCTCGCGCGTGTCGGGGCGGATGGACAATCACGAGCGCAAGGTGGGCAGCGACTGGGTCGTCAGCTTGCAGGGGCACAGCTATCCGGTGACGATCAAGGCCGATCACGGCGGATCGACCGTGTGTTTCGATGATGGGTCCGAGTTGCGGGTGACAAGCGGCTGGACGCCCGGCGATCAGCTGGCGGTTCTGGACGTGAGTGGCGAGCCGCTTGTGCTGAAGGTCGGCAAGATTTCCGGCGGGTTCCGGATCCGGTCGCGCGGCGCGGATCTGCGGGTGCATGTGCGCACGCCGCGTCAGGCGGAATTGGCCAGCCTGATGATCGAAAAGACGCCGCCGGATACGTCCAAGCTGCTGCTGTGCCCGATGCCCGGCCTGATCGTGAAGATCAATGTCGAAGTCGGTGACGAGGTGCAGGACGGTCAGGCATTGTGCACCGTGGAGGCGATGAAGATGGAGAATATCCTGCGCGCCGAGCGCAAGGGCGTGGTTGCCAAGATCAACGCGGCGCCCGGCGACAGTCTGGCCGTGGATGCCGTGATCATGGAGTTCGAGTGATCCGATGAACTGGCGCGCGCCTGTCTTTGGCATCCCCTTATCCCCCCTTGCGGGGGATCTGCGGGGTGTTGCGGGCGCGCGCTATTCCTTGCCCAAATCCTCGCGGATTTCCTGCTGGCGGGTCGGGAACTTGTCGATGGTGTGCGAGATTTCGCGGACATCCCATGGGGCGGGTTTGCGCTGCTTGACGCCGCCGTCCTTGTCGATCAGCACCAGCATGAAACCACGCGGTCGCAACTTCTGGCGCAGATCGGAGCGCGCCTCCGGATCGGTATCGGTCAACACGACCACATCGCGCCATATCAGCGCGGGGATATCCGCGTTCAGCAAGTTCATCTGTTCAATGAAGCGCGGGTCGTTCGGTGTATCGGCAAAGACGACGACCGGGCGTTTTGTCCAAAGAAATTCACTTAAATCCGCTTCATTTCCTTCAAACAGGGGAAGTTCCGGCGGCCCTTCGGCCGTGTCTGCGGCACCGGCTGGAAACGCCAATAATCCAGCGATTACAAGGGCAAGTATCTTTTTCATGCGGCCTCCTCTTGAAGCAGATATAGGGGCTGGCCGTGCGATTGCGAATGCCTTTTCACACAGGGTGCGAAAGTTTTTCGGCGTTAAACCTCTGGTGAGGGGAATGGTCCAATGATCGGGACGGGTTTTTCCGTGCGGGTCGTCTTTTCTGGCCCGCTTTTCAGGGGGTCGCTGACCGATGGACGTCATTCTGCATATTGGGGCGCATCGCAGCGCATCAACCAGTTTTCAGGCTTATCTGCGCGCGAACACCGCCGCGCTGGAGGGGCAGGGGCTGTGTTTTTGGGGGCCGCGCCGGACCAGATCGGGGCTTTTTGCCGGGATCATCCCGCAGAACGGATCGCCCAGACTGGAACGGCAGGCACGCCTTGCCAAGGGGCGGATCGCGCTTTCGCTGGACCGGACCGCTCTCAAGGGGATGCGGCATCTGATCGTCACGGACGAGAACATGATCGGCGCGCCGCGCCGCAATCTGCGCGATACGGTTCTGTACCGCGGCGCGGGCGAGCGGATGGCGCGGTTCGCGGCGGCGTTTGGCGGGCGCATCACGCGGGTCGTGCTGTCGATCCGGGCGTTCGACCACTACTGGCCCTCGACGCTGGCTTATGGCGTCGCGCGGGGGCATGCTCTGCCGGATCCGGCTGTGCTGGAGGCGATTTCGATGCAGACCCGCAGTTGGCGCGATCTGATCACGGATCTGCACTGCGCCCTTCCGGGTGTGGAGCTGTTGGTGCTGCCGCACGAAACCTATGGCGGCGTGCCGGAGCGACGTCTCGAGATCATGACGGCGGGCAAGGTGCAGGCACCGCGATACGAGCATCGTTTCTGGCTCAATCGCGCGCCGGATATGGAGGCGCTGCGCGGCTGTCTGGCCTTGCGGGGCGAGGACCCGGCGCGGCTGGGGCCGGAGCAGGGGCGGTACGATCCGTTCTCGCCGGAGCAGAGGGTGCGGTTGCGGGAACTTTATCAGGACGATCTGTTCTGGCTGGCGGCCGGTGCGGATGGGCTGGCGACGTTGATGACCGAAAACACGCGCAGACAGACGGGTTTCAGCCCGCAGCGCGGAACACTGGCAAGAGGACAAGACAATGACCAGCAAGAAGGACGCGTGGCGTGATCTGGCGCAGAAGGAGTTGCGCGGCAAACCTGTCGAGGATCTGACCTGGAAGACCCTGGAGGGGATTGCGGTGCAACCCCTTTATACCGAGGAGGATGTGCAGGACCTGCCGCATCTGGGCAGCCTGCCGGGTTTCGCGCCCTATACGCGCGGGGTGAAGGCCACGATGTATGCGGGCCGTCCCTGGACGATCCGGCAATATGCGGGCTTTTCCACCGCCGAGGAGAGCAATGCCTTTTACCGCAAGGCGCTGGCGGCGGGGCAGCAGGGCGTGTCCGTGGCCTTTGATCTGGCGACGCATCGCGGCTATGACAGCGACCATCCGCGCGTGGTGGGCGATGTGGGCAAGGCCGGTGTCGCCATCGACAGTGTCGAGGACATGAAGATCCTGTTCGACGGGATCCCGCTGGACAAGGTGTCGGTGTCGATGACCATGAACGGTGCGGTCATCCCGATTCTGGCCAGTTTCATTGTCACCGGCGAGGAGCAGGGGCATCCCCGCTCGGTCCTGTCGGGCACGATCCAGAATGACATCCTGAAGGAGTTCATGGTCCGCAACACCTATATCTACCCGCCCGAGCCGTCGATGCGGATCATCTCGGACATCATCCAGTATACGTCGGATGAGATGCCCAAGTTCAACTCGATCTCGATTTCCGGCTATCACATGCAGGAAGCGGGCGCGAATCTGGTGCAGGAACTGGCCTATACGCTGGCCGACGGGCGCGAATATGTGCGCGCGGCGATTGCGGCGGGGATGGATGTCGACAAATTCGCGGGGCGGCTGTCCTTCTTCTTTGCCATCGGGATGAATTTCTTCATGGAGGCGGCGAAGCTGCGGGCGGCAC
>NCJR01000237.1 GCA_002282555.1 Rhodobacterales bacterium 34-62-10 | reverse complement strand
CAAGATCCGTCTGAACTCGACCGCGGGCACGGGCCATTTTTACGTGACCAAGAAGAACGCCCGCACCATGACCGAGAAGATGGTGATCAAGAAATACGACCCCGTTGTGCGCAAGCACGTGGAGTACAAGGAAGGCAAGATCAAGTAATTGATCCGCTATCCGTGATGATCAGGGCCACGCCGCGCGCGTGGCCTTTTTCATTTCCGCCTCTTTGCGAATGAGTTTCAGGACCAAGAACGATGCCCAAGGAAGGCCATTTCATCAATCGCAGCAATTGGCTGCGGGCTTCGGTTCTGGGGGCCAATGACGGGATCGTGTCGACCGCCAGTCTGCTGGTCGGTGTCGCCGCCGCAGGGATGGACCGCAGCGGAGTATTGCTGGCGGGATTGGCCGGGTTGACGGCGGGGGCCTTGTCGATGGCGGCGGGGGAATATGTCTCGGTCTCGACGCAGCAGGATATCGAGGCGGCCGATCTGGAGCGGGAGCGCGCGGCGCTGGAGGATGATCCCGATTACGAGCTGTCCGAACTGGCCGAGGGGTTGGAGGCGCGCGGTGTGGAAACCGTGCTGGCGCTGGAGGTGGCGCAGCAGATGACCGATCACGATGCGCTGGACGCCCATGCGCGTGAGGAGTTGGGGATGCATGGCATGGCGGGGGATGCCAATGCGTTGCAGGCGGCCTTCGCCTCGTCCTTCAGCTTTGCGCTGGGGGCGGGGATGCCGCTTATGGGGGCGGTGCTGGCCCCTGATGGCTGGACCGTTCAGGTGGTGGCCGTGGTTGCGCTGCTGGCGCTGGTGATCCTTGGCGGGACGGGGGCGCGCATGGGCGGCGCGCCGATGCGACCGTCAATCCTGCGCGTGGTGTTCTGGGGCAGTCTGGCCATGCTGGTCACATCCGCGGTGGGGCGGCTGTTCGGGGTGCATGTCTGATCCGCAGCGTCCTGCGGCGCACAGCAGAAGGGCCGGTCAGATGACCGGCCCTTTGCGTTGTGACGCGTTATCGATTGAGCCTGTCTCACCTAACGCTGTCTGAAATCAAAGGTTTCAACGCGTTAGGTGATAGGTGTTGTCTCAAGCTGAAATCGAAACGCTCTATCGGAGGTCGTGTCGCTTATTCGCGGTTGCCGAACAGGGACAGCAGCATCATGAACATGTTGATGAAGTTCAGGTACAGGCTGAGTGCGCCCATGATCCCGGCCTTCGCCAGCCATTCCTGATCGCCATGCGCGGCATGGGCGACATAGGTGTTCTTGATGTTCTGGGTGTCATAGGCGGTGAGGCCCGCGAAGATCAGCACGCCCAGCACCGAAATCGCGAACATGATCGCGGGCGAGCCGAGGAAGATGTTGATGATCGACGCAACGACCAGACCGATCACGCCCATGATGAGGAACGCGCCCCAGCCGGAGATGTCTTTCTTGGTGGTGTAGCCCCAGAGCGACAGGCCCGCGAAGGCGATCGAGGTCACGAGGAACACCTGTGCGATCGACATGTCGGTGAAGGCGACGAAAATCCACGCCAGCGACAGGCCCATCACGGCGGCGAAGGCGTAGAAGAAGGTCTGCGCGGCAGCGGCCGAGAAGCGGTTGATCATGGCCGAGAAGCCGAAGACCATGGCCAGCGGTGCGAACATGATGATCCAGCCGAGGATATTCGGGCTGAGGGTGACCGGGTCGCGGAACACGCCCAGCAATGCGGGGCTGGTGCCGATGGCCCATGCCACGGCAAAAGTGATCAGCATGCCCACGGACATGGTCGCGTAGACCTTGTTCATATGGGCGCGAAGCCCTTCGTCGATCTGGGCGGTGCGAACGCCTGCCGCTGCCGTCCGGAAAGTGTTGTACTCAGCCATTGAAGCCTCCGAAATAATGACACGCACGCCCTTATGGACGTATTGGTTCCAATATCGGAAAGCATGCCCCGCATTTCAAGGTTTTCCGCGCGGGAAACATATTTTTTCGCCGCGCATTTGAAGCGACCGCCGGAGCGGTCGTTTGCAGCGGGTTTTCAGGGCGCTGCCATGGTCTCAGAGCAGTGCCACGGGGTGCGGCAGTGCCACGGGGTGCGGCAGCATGCAGGCCCCATGTGCCTGCACAGAGGGCTGTCAGGCGCGCCAGCTGGGGGTGACATCCCAGACGGGGCGGCCTGCCTCGGCGCGGGCCTGGGCCGGCGTGATGCCGATATCGGACAGGGCTGCGGCATCCAGTCGCGCCAGATCGCGCCGCTGCTGACGTGTCGCGCGCCATGCTGCGAGACGCTGCACGAGGGCGGAGAGCGAAACTGCGGGTGGCGCAAGCCGCACAAGGGACCGGCTGGACATGGGTCGGACTTTCGTGTTTGTGATGCAGAGAATGGTTGGTATCAGTTTCGCTGATACATAGGCCGTCGTCGTTCATAAGAAAAATGAATGTTCATGACTGTTGTCATCACGGAGAATGATGGATGCGGAACCTTGATATCACCACGCTGCGCTCTTTTGTGGCGGTGGCCGATCTGGGCGGCGTGACCCGCGCGGCGGGGCATCTGCATCTGACGCAATCGGCGGTGTCGATGCAGCTCAAGCGGTTGGAGGACGTGCTGGGGCTGAACCTGCTGGACCGGTCGAATCGCAGCGTGACCCTGACGGCGGCGGGGCAGCAGATGCTGGGCTATGCCCGGCGCATGGTGGACATGAATGACGAGGTGATGGCGCGGCTGACCGATCAGACCTATGAGGGCGAGATCGTGCTGGGCGTGCCGCATGATATCGTGCTGCCGGCGGTGCCGCATGTGCTGCAACGGTTCAACACGATGTTTCCGCGGATGAAGGTGCAACTGATCACCACGCCGACGCGGGATCTGAAGGCCAAGTACCGGCGCGGGGAATGCGATATCATCCTGACCACGGAAACCGGGGTGGAGCCGGGGGGCGAGACGCTGACGGCCTTGCCGCTGAAATGGGTGGGGGCGACCGGTGGCAGCGCGTGGCGGCAGCGCCCCTTGCGGCTGGTGTTCGGGCGGTATTGCATTTTCCGCGCGGGGGCGATTGCGGCGCTGGAGGCGGCGGGGATCGATTGGGAACTGGCGGTCGAGACGGAATCGGATCGCACCATCGAGGCGACGGTGACGGCTGATCTGGGGATCAACGCGATGATCGAGGGGATGGAGCCGCGCCATCTGGAGCAGATCGACCATGGCGGCGCGTTGCCGGAATTGTCGGTGCAGAAGATCAACATGTATGGGATGGACCGCGCGCGCGGCGAGGTTCTGGCGGAGCTGGCCGGGTTGCTGCGGCAGGCCTATCAGACGCTGTAGGCACGGCGCGCGGCTTTGGCCCCTGAATCTTTGGCCCCTGAATGATGAGTATTTCGGGAACGGTGAAAGGCGCGGTGGTGCCGTGTTCTGCAGGTCCCGGTCACATGTCCTGCACCCGGATCACCACCTTGCCGGTCGCGGCGCGGGCGCGCAGCAGTTCCAGCCCGTCTTCAACCCGGTCGAGCGGCAGGATGTGGCTGACATGGGGTTTGATGCGGCCCTGGGCATACCAGCGCATCAGCACATCGAGGCTGTCGGTGAGGGCGCGCGGGTTGAATGTCATGTAGCCGCCCCAATAGACGCCCAGCACGCTGAGGTTTTTCGCCAGAAGGTGATTGGCGGGGAACTCGACCAAGCATTGTGCAAACCCACCCCAGAACTTTGGTCATTTGCAGAAGATGTCGGTGTCAAAAG
>NCJR01000236.1 GCA_002282555.1 Rhodobacterales bacterium 34-62-10 | reverse complement strand
CGAGATGCCCAGGAGTAGACCTGCACGGGCAACGCGGTCGCCGGGTCCAGCATGCCCCCATCCAGCGGACCGGAGGGGTAGTTGGCAACAAAAGCCACCATGCCGATCAGCAGAAGCGGTGCAGTTTCCCCAAGCGCAGAAGCGAGACCAAGGATCGTTCCGGTCAGGATGCCTGGCGCGGCCAGTGGCAGCACGTGATGGAACACAGTCTGCATCTTGGACGCACCCACGCCAAGCGCAGCATCGCGAATTGACGGGGGCACCGCCCGGATCGCGGCGCGTGTGGCGATGATGATCGTAGGAAGAGTCATCAGGGTCAGGACCAGAGCACCGACCAGCGGACTGGATTGAGGAACCTTCGCAAAGTTGATGAAGATCGCAAGACCCAAGATCCCGTAGACGATGGAAGGCACAGCAGCAAGATTCGAGATGTTGACTTCGATCAGGTCGGTCCAGCGGTTCTTGGGCGCGAACTCCTCAAGATAAATAGAAGCAGCCACACCCAATGGCAGCACCATGACCACAACCAGCAGCATCATGTATGCAGAACCAATCAGCGCCACACCCAATCCCGATGCTTCGGGCCGTTGGTCGGACGCGTCAGGGTTGGTCAAGAAGCCCCAGTTGAACTTTGCTGACAGAATGTCTGCTTCAATCATCCTGTCAGCCAGATCCAGTTGGGCAACCGATATGTTGGTGTCCAGTTCGGCAGATTCACGGGTCACGCGCCCTTTGATATACCCGTCGATCCGGCCAGTCGCGAAACCCTCGAAACGGATTGTCTGTCCCAGCAGATCGGGGTTCTCAATCACCATGTCGCGCAGGCGCGCCGGCGTGTCGCGCGAGATGAAGGCCGCGATCTCCTTGCTGTCCACGCCCTCGGTCGAGATTCCGCGTTCAGCCAGATAAGCGATCAGTTGCTGGTTCAGCAGGTTCGTATACCCGATGGTGGTCACCCGCATCATCTCGTCACGATCACGATTACCCTTTGGGTCAAGCTTCTCGGCGTCCAATGTCACCGTGAAGCTGAAGGTCGCCTGCTTGAAGGCGGACACCCCATCGCTGAAAATCGTCCAGAGCATGATTGCCAGAACAGAAAGACTGATGAAGATCGCAGCGATGCCATAGGCTTTGAAACGCGCCTCGGCAGCATTGCGCTTTTTCATCAAGGCCGTCTGGGTCAGCAATGATGACGAGGGATGCGCGGGCGCGGCAGCCGGAACATTGGCGGAAGTAGCGTCGGTCATTCGTATTGCTCCCGGTATTTGCGCACGATCCACAAGGCAAAGATATTCAGACAAAGGGTGATCACGAACAGCGACATACCCAAAGCAAAGGCGACAAGCGTCTCGGGTGAGTTGAACTCGGTATCGCCTGTCAGCTGGCTGACGATCTTGACGGTGATCGTCGTCATCGCCTCAAACGGATTCAGATCCAGCTTGGCGGCGGCACCTGCCCCCATCGTCACAATCATCGTTTCACCGATGGCACGGCTTGCGGCCAGCAGGATCGCACCGACGATGCCTGGCAGCGCAGCAGGAAGGATGACCTGACGGACAGTTTCAGACTGGGTCGCACCCAGACCATAAGAGCCATCCCGCAACGACTGCGGCACGGCATTGATGATGTCATCCGCCAAGGACGAGATGAACGGGATATTCAGCACTCCGATCACCAGACCTGCGGTCATCACCGATGAACCAGACGTGCCAAGCCCCGTGGGTTCGGCGATCCAGTCCCGCAGCAATGGGCCGACGGTAACCAGAGCGAACAGACCAAACACAACGGTAGGGATGCCTGCGATGATCTCGATCAGCGGCTTGACGATGGAGCGGACACGGGGGCTGGCATATTCCGCCAGATAAATCGCGGTGAAAAGGCCAGTTGGGACAGCCACGATCATCGCCACCAGGCTGATATAGATCGTGCCCCACAGCAGTGGCAGCAGACCCAGTTCACTGTTACCTTGGAAGTTCGGTTGCCACGTCAGTCCGAAAACGAAGTCCCAGATCGGATACATCGCCGAAAACCGGATCGTCTCGGACAGCATCGACAGAACAATTCCTATGGTCGTCAGGATCGCGATTGTCGAGGCGAGCATGAGCACACCAAGCATAACGGCCTCGACCCGGTTGCGAGCACGGAAGTCAGCTTTTGTCACCCGCATCGCATAGGCAAGGCCCGCAAGGGAAATGATCACAATCAAGATATTCCGCAGCAATGCACCTGTCGCGGCAAGCTGACGATAGGCCTGAGATGCTTCCAGAACCTGAGGTGTCACGTTGGCGCCCAAGGCCACGCCGACCCCGGCCAAAATCTCTCGGATCGAGGCATCGCCGCCGGTCCGGATATCAATGGCCTCATTACTGCTGAGGGCACCGGCTGCCACAGCGACGTCCAGACCTTCTGCGACACGGCGCACGTCAGCCATCAGCAGAATACGCTGCGTGTCATTCTGAAATTCATCGGCAGGAAAAAAACCTGCGAGCTGCTGCTCGATCAGCAAGGGCTGTGCGATCAGCCAGATCAAGAGAACACCCAAAGCCGGCAGCGAGGCCATAATTGCGCCATGCCAGCCATAGTAACCGGGTAGTGAATGAAGATTGCGGGAGTTTCCTTGAGCCGAGGCCATAGCGCGCCCTCGTCCAAGAAAAAATCCTGCGACTGCAAGAACACCAACGACGATCAAAAGGAGAAACAAGGACATGGCGGTTCCCGACGATGGTGTTCCGATGTGATAGACCCCCGGAAATGTCCCGGGGGCCTAAAAGTCAGTTAGATCAGTTCAGCGGACCCATCGGGGTACGGTTGGCGACCATTTCCTGTGTCTTTGCCAGTTCGGGGTCTGCGACCAGACCGTACTGTGCCAGCGGACCGTCGGGGCCTGCCATATCGTCCGACACGAAGAACTCGACATATTCCTGCAGGCCGGGGATCACGTCCAGATGCGCCACCTTGACGTAGAAAAACAGCGGACGCGACACGGGATACTCGCCAGTAGCGATCGATTCGGTCGAGGGGACAACGCCGCCCATCGTACCAACGCGCAGCTTGTCGGTGTTGTTCTGGTAGAAGGACAGACCGAACACGCCAATCGCATTCTTGTCGTTTTCCAGACGCTGCAGCGTTTCGGTGTAGTCACCGTCGATGTCCACATTGCGGCCATCGGTGCGCAGCGTCACACAAGCAGTCTCGGCTGCGTCTTCGTCCATACCGCTTGCCATGAAGGCTTCCATTGCGCCGGACTCTTCACAGCCAGCCATGATCACGCGCTCGTCATAGACTTCGCGTGTGCCATGCTTGGTGCCGGGCGAGAGAACCAGAATTTCCTGTGCAGGAAGGTCAGCGTTCACGTCAGACCACATTGTGTGCGGGTTCTCGACGATTGCGCCGTCGACAACGACTTGTGCGGCAAGCGCATTGAAGAAGTCAGAAGGCGTGAAGGCGAATTCGGGGCCGTTCACATCCGAGGCAAAGACGATACCGTCATAACCAAAGCGGACTTCCATCACTTCGGTGACGCCGTTGGCGGCGCAGGCATCAAGGTCTTTTTGTGTGATGCGCGAAGAGGAGTTGGCGATGTCGACGGTGTTCGTGCCGACGCCTTCGCACAATTTGGCGCGGCCAGCTTGGCCTCGCCCGTGGCGCGGGCGGGGGTGTGGCCTGCGGGCACCCATTTGTCCCAGACGGCGTTCATTTCCGCGAAATCGGCCATG
>NCJR01000235.1 GCA_002282555.1 Rhodobacterales bacterium 34-62-10 | reverse complement strand
GGATGAAGAGATCACGGCGATCATCGATTACATCAAGAGCACATGGCCCGATCGGATCCGCGCTTCGCAGGAAAGCCGTACCCTTGCGGATGAGCAGGTGCAGCCATGACGCAAGAGGTCGTCAGCAAAATCGACCCCGTACCGCGGCGCAGGATCTCCGGGTTTGTGCTGGTGCCGCTGATAGCTTTTGCCCTCATGGTCTTGTTCGGCTGGGGGCTTTTCAGGGGCGGCGACGACTTGCCATCGGCGCTTCTCGACAAACCTGTGCCGGAGTTTGCGCTTGCTCCGGTGCTCGGCCGCGAGGAAGGTCTTTCGACGCAGGACCTGATCGGCCATGTCTCGCTGGTGAACGTCTTTGCCTCGTGGTGTGTGCCCTGTCGGGCCGAACACCCGCTGTTCATGGAGCTGAGCGCCACCGGTGAGGTGCCGCTCTACGGGATCAACTACAAGGACCCACCCGAGCAGGCGCGCGCCTGGCTCGACGAATTGGGCGATCCCTACGCGCGCATCGGGGCCGACATCGACGGACGTGCTGGCATCGAATGGGGCGTTTACGGCGTGCCCGAAACCTATGTCATCACGTCCGACGGCGCCATTGCCTACCGCCATGTCGGCCCCATCACGCGAGCGATTCTGGAGGAAACCCTTTTGCCGATCGTCCGTGATCTGAAAACCCAAGCTGGCAAGGAGCCAACGCCATGAAATATCTCAAAACGGCGCTGCTCGTCTGGGCATTGTCCGTCGGCACGGCGTTTGCCGGGCCGCAAGGCTTCGCACTGCACGACACGCCGCAGCCGGTGATCAATGTGCGCTTCGAGACCGAGGACGGCAGCCGTGGGGACATGGAGGATTTTCGTGGCAAGGTGATCCTCGTGAACGTTTGGGCAACCTGGTGCGTCCCCTGCCGGGAAGAGATGCCGACGCTGGATGCACTTCAGGCGGAACTTGGCGGCGACCGTTTCGAGGTTGTCGCCCTGTCCATCGACAGGGCCGGGTCGCCCGTCGTGCGGCGGTTCTACGACGAGATCGGTGTCAACAATCTCAAGATGTATGTCGACAAGACCATGCTGTCGATGACCGCGCTGCGCACCGTCGGTCTGCCGACAACGATCCTGATCGACGCGCAGGGGCGGGAGCTTGGGAGACTGGTCGGCCCGGCCGAATGGGATGATCCCGAGATGGTCTCCTTCTTGCGAGGCTTTATCGAATAAGCGCCCCTGAAAGAGCGCCGCCCGCCCTTGACCGTCCAGTTCTCAAAATGACCAGTACTCAAACTTCAGAAGGATTTTCCGGATGACCGACATATCATCTTCCAACGATGCGGGTGCCGACGACATCGAAAGCGCAGGCAACTGGCCCCGGTGGTTGACGCGCAGACGATTGCTGTTCGTCGGTGCGGCAACCGTGATGGGGGGCGGCATGGCCCTGAACTGGGGATGGCTCACCGCGATCGGGCTCGCGCCTGTCCTGGTCTCACTGGCACCCTGTGCCGCGATGTGCGGGCTTGGTCTGTGCATGAAGGGCGGGTCCGGCGGGAAATGCAACGATGCGGGTAGTGGCACGCCCGATCAATCCGAAAGGTGATGCAGTTGATTATCTATCTAACCCGGCGCGCCGCCTTGGCGACACTTGCGGCCACGATCTCCTCTGCGGCCTCCGCCGATCATCCGGGTGAAAATCTGGATGCGCGGATGTTCGAGATGGAGCCATACTTCCAGGCCATCGACGCAGCACAGGCCCCGGATTTCGAGTTGCGGAATGCGGAGGGCAATCCTGTGCGCTTGGCGGATTTCAGCGAAAGGGTCGTCATCCTGCATTTCATCTACGCCAACTGCCCGGATCTCTGCCCGCTCCATGCGGAAAAGATCGCGGCGGTCCAGGCTTCGATCAACGACGGGCCGATGAGCGATCTGGTGCAATTCATCTCGATCACGACCGATCCCGTGAATGACACGCCGGACGTTCTGCGCGACTACGCGGACCGGCATGGGCTCGATCCGAGCAACTGGGTCATTCTGACCAAACGGCCCGATCAGAGCGACGACGCGACGCGCCTTGTGGCGCGGGACTATGGGCTCGAGTTCACCACGACCGCCGACAGCGACATGATGATGCACGGTGCGGTCACCCATGTCGTGGATATCGGCGGGCGGTTCGCCGCAAAGTTCCATGGCATGGATTTCAAGAATGTGAACCTGATCCTCTATGTCAGCGAGTTGATCAACAATGCCCAGCATCGACGCCGGGAACGCAGTTGGTGGGACCGGGTGACAGGGGTGTTTCAATGAGTGTCACCGCGACTGGCGTCAGGCTGTCCTCGACAGACGGAATTTCACTGACAGCCCTGCGTCGGTATTTTTCGGTAATCATCCCGGCCAATCTGGTCTGGGAGTTCGCGCACATGCCGCTCTACACGATCTGGAACGAGGGCACCTGGGGTGAGATCGTCTTCGCTGCGGTTCATTGCACGGGTGGCGACATCCTGATTGCCATGAGCGCGCTGGTGCTCGCCTTGATGATGTCGGGCCGAGGCTGGCCCATTGTCGCTTCGACGCGACGCTCGGTAACCGTCCTGACGGTGGTGTTCGGGTTGGGATATACGCTGTTCAGCGAATGGCTCAACATCGTGATCCGCGCGGCTTGGGCCTATTCGGACCTGATGCCGATCATTCCGGTCCTCGATGCAGGGCTGTCGCCCGTGCTGCAATGGATCGTAATCCCGCTGATTGCCTTCTGGTGGGCATCACGGCCCTTTAGCGGACATGGAAACGCATGATGGATATTTCCGGCATCGGCATCTTCGCGGCCTTTCTGGCGGGGGCCATTTCGTTCCTGTCGCCCTGCGTCCTGCCACTGGTTCCGGGCTATGTTTCCTACATCGCTGGCCAGCCGGATTTGCGCACGACACGGTCGGTCGGTCTGCGGGCGCGCGCCGGGGCACTGGGCCTAAGCACCTGCTTCGTTCTGGGGTTTTCGACGGTTTTCGTCGCCCTCGGGGCCGGGGCCAGCGCGATCGGATCATTGCTGCTGACATGGCGCATCGAGCTGAACTATCTGGGCGGCGCGATCATCATCCTGTTCGGACTGGTCATGTTGGGCGTCTTTCGTCTGGATGCCTTCTCGCGCGACACCCGCTTCACACTCGACATTCCGGGGGGTCGCCCGCTTGGAGCCTACGTCCTGGGCTTGGCCTTCGCCTTTGGTTGGACCCCCTGCATCGGACCGATCCTTGGCGCGATCCTGACACTCAGTTCGACTTCCGGCGGTATGTCGGACGGAATCTGGCTGCTGTCGATCTATTCCGCGGGGCTGGGCGTGCCGTTCCTGTTGGCCGCGCTGTTCACCGACGCCATCGCCGCGCGGGTCAGACAGATCGGCAAGGCCGGTCGCTGGCTCTATAAGGGCGCAGGCGTCGCCATGATCATCATGGGCGTTGCCATCATGACCGGCCAATTGTCCCGGTTTGCCTACTGGCTTCTGGGAACCTTCCCATTCTTGGCCTCAATCGGTTAGTCTTCCTCGGCATTCCTGATGTGAAGCCAGATCAGTGCTGACCCGATGACGAGAAAGATCAGGTTGAGGAAGAACGTGTAATCGATGCTGAACCGGACCATTTCCTGAAGCGACGGCCGCTCGGTCGGGATCATCCCTACGAGAGCGAACAGGTAATGCACCGTAATTCCCGCAGCGACCATGCACAGGTACAGCAAGCCTGAAAGATAGAGC
>NCJR01000234.1 GCA_002282555.1 Rhodobacterales bacterium 34-62-10 | reverse complement strand
TCGGCCGCAGTGGCCATGCCGTTCATCACGGGCGGAACGCCCTGACCTGCGGCATAGAACTCGGCGGTCGTGCCCGCACGGGCCCAGATCGCGATGCCGATGTAGAGCGCAAAGGTCGCGCCCACCACCAGCAGGTTGAGTGTATACTGATCCATTGGTTTCTCTGTCCCTACAAGATTATTCTTCGACGCCGAATTCAGCGTCGAGCTTGTTCATGCGCCAGGCGTAGAAGAAGATCAGCGCGAGGAATACGAAGATCGAGCCCTGCTGCGCGAACCAGAAGCCGAGATCTGTGCCGCCTACGGAAATGCCCATCAGCATGGGCCGCAGGATGATCCCGAACCCGAACGACACCGTCGCCCAGATCACAAGGCTTATCAGGATGATCCGCACGTTTGCGGCCCAATATGCGTTACTGTCTTTTGAGTTGTCTGCCATGAAAGGCGTCCTCCCTTTTTCACGTTTCCCGAAAGGCGCGGGGCTTGCCCGGCACCTCCCCCTCCCGATTACGCGACCGCCTTTTGGACGATCGCGCTCAGCCCTTCGGCAATCGCACCGATCTCGCCCATGGCGTCGATCCGCTGCAGATTGCCCTTGTCCTCGTAATACGCGATCAGTGGCGCGGTCTGGGCGTGATAGGCCGCCAGACGCTGGCCCACCGTGGCCGCGTTGTCATCGGCGCGCCGCTTCATGTCGGTGCCGCCGCATTTGTCGCAGGTGCCCGCCACGGCGGGGACCTTGTAGGTGTCGTGATAGCCCTCGCCGCAGGTGCCGCAGGTGTAACGGCCCGCCACGCGGGTCACCATTTCGGCGTCATCCACCTCAAGAGAAATCGCGGCATTGATCCGCTGCCCGCTTTGCGCCAGCAGATCGTCCAGCGCCTTTGCCTGCACAGTGGTGCGGGGAAAGCCGTCAAGGATCACGCCTTTTGCGGTATCGGGTTCAGCCAGACGATCCCTGAGGATGGCCAGAACGATCTCGTCACTGACCAGATCGCCCGCCTCCATCACGGCTTTCGCAGCCTTGCCCGCCTCGGTGCCCGCCGCCACAGCCGCGCGCAACAGATCACCCGTGGACAGTTGCACCAGACCGAAGCGGTCCTGCAACATCCGTGCCTGCGTGCCCTTGCCCGCCCCGGGAGGGCCGAGCAGGATCAGCACGGCAGGGCGGGTGAGGGTCTGGCTGTCCATCCCGTTCACGCCTTGTTCATCCGGTGTTCGATCAGGTTCTCGACCACCGACGGATCGGCCAGCGTCGAGGTGTCGCCAAGCGCGCCAAAGTCATTCTCGGCGATCTTGCGCAGGATGCGGCGCATGATCTTGCCCGAGCGGGTTTTCGGCAGGCCCGGTGCCCATTGGATCAGGTCGGGGCTGGCAATCGGACCAATCTCGGTGCGGACCCATTTGACCAGATCCTTGCGCAGCTCCTCGGATGGCTCCACCCCGTTCATCAGGGTGACATAGGCATAGATGCCCTGGCCCTTGATCGGATGCGGATAGCCCACCACCGCGGCCTCGGCCACATCGACATGGGCGACCAGCGCGCTTTCCACCTCGGCGGTGCCCATGCGGTGGCCGGACACGTTGATCACGTCATCGACGCGGCCGGTGATCCAGTAATAGCCATCCGCATCGCGGCGGCAACCATCGCCCGAGAAGTAGTAGTTCTTGAAATCGCTGAAATAGGTCTTTTCGAACCGCTCATGATCGCCGTAGACCGTGCGCATCTGGCCCGGCCAGCTATCCTTGAGACAGAGCACCCCTTCGGCGGCGGTCGTCGTGATCTCGGCCCCCGTCTGCGGATCAAGGATCACGGGCTGAACGCCAAAGAAGGGCAGGGTGGCCGAACCCGGTTTGGTCGGGATCGCCCCCGGCAGCGGTGTCAGAAGATGCCCGCCGGTTTCGGTCTGCCACCACGTATCGACGATGGGCACAGCGCCCTTGCCGACGACATCATTATACCAGTTCCACGCCTCGGGGTTGATCGGTTCACCCACCGTGCCCAGCAGTTTCAGCGAGGACAGGTCGTATTTCGTGACCGGATCGGTGCCATGCGCCATCAGCGCACGGATGGCGGTGGGGGCGGTGTAGAACTGATTGACCTTGTGCTTTTCGCACACCGCCCAGAAGCGGCCAGCATCGGGCCATGTCGGAACACCCTCGAATATCAGCGTGGTGGCGCCATTGGCCAAGGGGCCATATACGATATAGCTGTGCCCGGTGACCCAGCCCACATCGGCGGTGCACCAGAAGATGTCGCCGTCATGATAGTCAAAGGTGTATTGATGCGTCATCGAGGCATAAACCAGATAGCCGCCCGAAGTATGCACCACACCCTTGGGCTGCCCGGTCGAACCTGAGGTGTAAAGGATGAACAGCGGGTCTTCCGCCGCGATTTCAGCGGGGGCGCAGTAATCATCCGCCTCCATCGCCATTTCATTATAGTCGTGGTCGCGCCCGTCGATCCATGTGGTCTGCCCACCGGTGCGGCGCACCATCAGACATTTCACGCTGTCCTTGCAATGCAGCAGGGCCGCGTCGGTGTTGGATTTCAGCGGGGTCGCACGGCCACCGCGCGGCGCGTAATCCGATGTGATCACGACCTTGGCGTCGCAGCCGTTGATCCGTGCACCAAGTGCATCGGGCGAAAAGCCTGCAAAGACGATGGAATGAACCGCCCCGATCCGCGCACAGGCCAGCATCGCATAGGCGGCCTCGGGGATCATCGGCAGATAGATCACCACGCGGTCGCCTTTGCGCACGCCCATGGACTCGAGGATATTCGCCATCCGGCAGGTGCGGCGGTGCAGTTCCTTGTAGGTGATGTGCAGTGCTGCATCCTTGGGATCATCGGGTTCCCAGATGATCGCGGTCTGGTCGCCGCGCGTGGCCAGATGCCGGTCGATGCAATTGGCGCTGACGTTCAGCGTGCCATCCTCGAACCATTTGATATCGACAGCGCCGGGTGCAAAGCTGGTGTTCTTGACCTTAGTGTATGGCTTGATCCAGTCGATCCGTTTGCCATGCTCTGCCCAGAACGCTTCGGGGTCCTTGATCGAGGCGTCATACATTGCCTTGTATTGGTCCGCGTTGATATGCGCCTTGGCCACAAAATCGGCTGCTGGTGCGTAAAGCGTGTCTGCGCTGGTCGGGTTGGTCATGCATCCTCCGTTTGCAATCTTTGGCCCTTGGGCCACTGACATGGACCCTTTAGGGGGTCGCAACGTCATCTCCTCGGGCGGGAATTTACCACAGAGTGGCCATTTTTGTATAAGATACTGTTTTTTATTGTTTATTTAGTAAATAAATTATCAAACCAACGGAAGGTTTGTAAATTTTTGCGATGTCACAGAAAATCTACATGAGTTTTTAGGGGTTGGGCTCGACATATTGTGTCGCGGCGGGGTGCAAAGTATACTGATGTATGCCGTTCCGTCGGGGTTCGGCGTTGTTTGCCGCGTCGTTGCGCGCTGGTGCGGTGACAGTCTGATGACGCCGCGTCACGAATCTGTCAGGGCCGCTGCCATATTCCTTGCGGCGCGGTGTTGCATGGGCGCGCGTCCTGTGATGGATGCTGGCTTGCACCTGCGGATTGCGGCTTTAAGCTTGGCGGCAGAAGGCAGGCAAAAGGGTTTCGCGATGGCATCGGACAGTATCGCAGCACAGATGGCGCGGGATTTCGTGCTGACTCATACCGGTTTGAACGAGGGTATGGCCGCCCGCTTCCGGCGCATCATGAGCGTTATTCGTAATGCCGACGAGCTTTCGCAGGAGTT
>NCJR01000020.1 GCA_002282555.1 Rhodobacterales bacterium 34-62-10 | reverse complement strand
CCAAAATTGAAGCCTTAAGCTGAAAAATGATGTGTGCTTACCCCGTATCATCCAGAAATCACGTAATAATCATGTGCTGAAATGGTGAAGAAAATGCGACATTGGTTTCTGCCCGGTCCCATGGAAGAGGAGCCGGATTATTTGCCGCCCGGACCACGGGCCGAACCGCATGAAGCCGAGATCCTCGACGATTGGCGGAAAGCAGAGGCGGGTCATGCCGCGCGTCTTGCCCGTGTAGCCGGTCGCGTCGGCGCGCTGGACGACCGGCTAAAGCGGGGCCCGGAAGGATGGCGGCACAGGCTTGCCCTGATAGAGGCTGCCGACCTCAGCTGGTTCGTGGGTGATCGCATTGGCCCGGATCGGCTGGCGCTCTGGATCTCCATGCGCCTGTCCGGCGCGCACGACGACACCGCAGCCCTTGCACGTGTCGGTTGGGCGGTACGTCGTCTGACAGGGGGGCCAGGCCCAGAGGTGGACCTGGCCGCCTTTCTCGACCGCCGTGATCCCGAGAACATGGCGGATGAAGCCGAGCCCTTCGCGGATCGCGCGGGCGGTTGGCTGGACCTGATGGCGCAAGCCGTCGAGCTGCACCCGATCACCCGTGCTTGCATGGGCTTTCACCTCTGGAGCCTCGCGGGTCTCGGGCAGCAGGGAGATCGAATGGAGGCGGCAGTCACCGCCGCAAGGATCGCGGTCAGCGAGGAAAAGGGGGCAGTCTTTGCGCCTGTGGCCATGGGCGGGGCAGGGGGGCTGCGCACTGGCGGCCCACCTGCTGACCGTTTGGCGCGCTGGCTCGAAGGGATGGACACCGCATGTTTGACCGGAATGCGGCACCTTGACGATATCGAGGCATGGTCAGCGCGGGCAGAAATCGCGATGACCTCCCTCTCGGGCAAGACCCCTCGCTCCTTGCGCGCCGCGTTTCCCGAATGGCCCCTTGTATCCGCTCCAATGGCAGAGGCTTTGACAAGCTCGAGCCGAGCCGCCATCCAGCGCAACCTCTCTTGGATGGAAGCGCAGGGTCTAGTCCGTGAGCTGACTGGGCAGGGACGGTATCGGATGTGGCGTACTACGAACTGAAGGCTACGGCAGATTTCGCCGCACCTGTTGACTGTAGAGGTGCTCTCCGTAACCCGCCCGCTTCACTTCGCTCAAGGCTTTGAACCGAAAGATCGTTCTCGGGCGACCAGTGGTTCTTTGAGATCACGGCTATGCCTCCTGAATTTTTCGGTCTCAGCATAGTGGCGCCACACAAATTGAGCATGACCCGATTTAGCAGCAACGCGAAATCCTATGATCAAAGCAGGTCGACACTCAGCCTGTCTCGCCTGCCGCGAACAGGTCGGCATCTTCAACCTCGTGCCTCGCGATCAAGAGACTGCATGACAATCGGTCTACGAGGGCCGCGGTCACCGAGGGATGAAGCCAGCGGCTCAGGAGCCCGTATTTATGATGGCCGACCACGACAAGATCGGCCTGCACGTAATTGGCGACAGTGACGATGCGGTCCGCCGGATCACCGGTTTCAAAACGCGCACGCGGCGAAAGCCCCATTCGTTTCAGCCGTGCAACGCCTTCGTCCAGGATCTTTTTGTATTCGTCCATGTCGTAGGGGGACGCATAGGGCACCGCAGTTCCCGCCATCGATGCGCCGATGGACATGTCGACCACCGCCAGCAGCACCACCTCCGCATTACAAATCTGGGCCAGCCGAGCACCTTCGCGCAGCGCCAGCCGTCCTTCGGTCGTGCCATCGTAGGCCAGAAGGATTGTGCGATACATCTCACGAATTTCCGAGTTGATATTCTATCTACCTAGATTTATAGGTAGCATCCTATCTATTAGGATGCAAACAAAGTTGACTTCTAAAGAAGCAGAATTTGCCGTCGAATTGGGAAAAGTTGCCAGGCGTTGGCGGACCCGATTGGATTCGCGCCTGCGGACCATGGGGCTGACGCAGGCGCGCTGGATGGCGCTACTGGAACTGTCGCGGGCGGACGGCCTGACCCAGCGCGAGCTTGCCACAACGCTCGGGGTCGAGGGACCGACTTTGGTGCGCCTTCTCGACGGGCTTGAAGGACAGGGCCTGATCGAGCGGCAGCCTTGCCCGGACGACCGCCGGGTCAAGCGCGTCCGCGTGACAACTACCGCAGTGCCTATTCTGAACGAGATCCGCAAAATCACCGATGCAACGCGGAGTGAGCTTCTTGCCGGGGTGGTTGCGGAAGACCTTTCGACAGCGCTCCGCGTCCTTACATTGATTGCCGAACGTCTGGAGCAAACCGAGTGAACAGGCCTTGAGGCAGAGCGGGCGCAGCGGCTGATCGATCTGCGAAACAGAGGGGTATTGGCTTCTTTTGACGGGGTGGTGGATGCGTCCTTCGTGGACGAGGGTGAATATGTGACCCCGGGCACGCGGCTGCTCATTTATCATCGCCCGGATGAGGTCTGGGTGGACGCGAATGTTAAAGAAACGGACTTGCGTAGGATCCGCATCGGAGCGCCCGTCTCGATCACGGTCGATGCCTATCCCGGCCGTACCTTTCACGGCGTGGTGGAGCGGATCGGGGGTGCCGCCACAAGCCAGTTTGCCTTGCTTCCAAGCCCCAACCCAAGCGGCAATTTCACCAAGGTCACCCAACGGGTGCCAATCCGAGTGTCAATCGAGACAGAAGGTGAGGTTCTGCCACCCGGCTTAATGGTAGTGTTGAGTATCGATGTCGCAGACTGACGCGCTTTTCGAGAAATACGGTCCGGCCTATCGAGCCTATGCGACCGCAACCGTCATGATCGCAACGATTTCAGTCGTTCTGTCCACGACGATCGTGAATGTCGCCATCCCTGATGTGATGGGCGCCTTCGGGATCAGTGCGGTTCAGGCGCAATGGCTTTCGACCGGCTTTCTTGCGGCGATGACGGCGACCATGCTGCTTGGGGATTGGGCGGACCGTGCTTTCGGTCTGCGCCTATCACTCAACGTGGCGCTTACGGTTTTCATCGTGGGATCGGTCCTTGGAGGGATCGCGCCCAACGAAGGTGTTCTGACGCTTGCGCGCGTCGTACAGGGCGCGGCGGCAGGTGTGGTCCAACCACTGAGCATGATCTTGCTGTTTCGTGTCTTTCCCCCTGAAAAGCGCGGCGCAGCAATGGGTATCTTTGGCATCGGGGTGGTACTGGCACCTGCACTGGGGCCCTGGATCGGCGGCTTGCTGATCGACGCGTTCGACTGGCGCTGGGTTTTCTACCTCGGGCTTCCCCCCGGGATCATGGCCATGGCGCTTGCCAATCTGTTTGTGCCGCGCCGGGACAATACCGGGCCACGGCCAGGTTTCGATTGGACTGGTCTCGGACTGCTTGCAGTCTTTCTCGCCTCGTTGCTCAATGCGCTTACCAACGCGCAGCGGCTGGGCTGGGGGTCCGATCCGATCCTGATTCAGTTCGCGATTGCGACAGCGGCTGCGACCGGCTTCGTGATGTGGGAGTTGCATACGTCAAAGCCGATGCTGGACTTGCGGCTGTTCCGCAACGTGCCCTTCGCCGCAGCCTCTGTGGTATCCTTCATCATGGGGGCAGGCCTTTTCGGTTCCACCTATCTTGTGCCGTTGTTCGTGCAGACGATCCAGGGGTTCACGCCGACGCAGGCGGGGCTGCTGCTCATGCCATCAGGGTTCGTGCTGGTGCTGGTCTTTCCGCTGGCGGGACGGTTGTCGGACAAGGTCCCAGCCGCACTGTTGATCGGAGCCGGCATGGCGATATTCGCCTGGTCCTCCTGGTTGTCGTCGGTGGTCGAGATCAACACAAGCTTTTGGACCTTGGCCTGGTGGACGATCCTGTCGCGGATCGGTCTTGGTTTCGTGTTTCCCGCGATTTCTGCAGGCCCATTGAAAACTCTTCCTCGCGATCTGATCGGGCAGGGGTCGGGGGCAATAAATTTTGTGCGCCAGCTCGGGGGCGCCTTCGGCGTCAATCTTCTGGCGGTGCTCATGGAACGACGTACGATGTTGCATGCGGACGCTCTGGCCGCCACGCAAACCAGCGATAATCTCGCAACGATGACATTCCTTCGGGAGGTGAGCGGGATCTTGCGGGGCGCGGGGCTGCCGGACACTCAGATTTTTGCGACTGCCGCGCAATTCCTTGGCCAGACCGTCGTGATCCAAGCCAATACCTTGGCCTTTCGTGACGGATTTATTGTGGTCACGCTGATCTTCCTGATTGCACTTATCCCAACTGCCATCTTGCACTACGCGACTGTACGGCTGACTGAAGCCGCGGATGCGGGAGCGTCGCCTGCAGCACGCGAGGCCCGGCATCCTGTTCAGTAGGGCCTTGCGCCTCTGTCCCAATCCCGATGATTGCACGAACGAGTTCCTCTTAGGTTACGTGTTTGTGGTCGTTACGATGACCGGCTTGAGCAGTGCCACCGCCTGAACGTCAAAAAACTGCGCCGTCGTGGAGGGAGGCTTTCGAGAGGATCAAACGTAGGCACGTTTTTCGGTCCCAAACGGAACGGCATTTGTTGCGTTACTTGTAGTTTCCACAAAATTGACCCTGCTTTGTCTGACTGTACAAAAACGCCAAAGTTGATGGAGATGGTGAGCATGAGGAACAGCAAAGCCGATGACGTGCTCAGGGGTGCCCGGACCATTTTCCTGCGATGTGGCTTCGAAGGGGCAAGCGTCGATGCGATTGCAGAGGAAGCCAACGTGTCCAAAGCGACGCTCTATGCGCATAGCCCAAGCAAGGAACGACTGTTTCTCATCGTTGTGGACACGGAATGCGCCAGGCTCTCGGCGGCAATCTCTCGGCCCCTTCCCAAAGACCTGGACCCGCGGGCCATCCTCGAAGAGCTTTCACGGCGCTTGATCAACCTTGTGCTTGACGACGACTATATTCGGCTACTGCGTGCGTGCATCGGCGCGGTTTCAGTTTTGCCCGAGGCCGGCGAAATATACATGAAGGCCGGGCCGAAGCTGGCCACAAGGCATGTCGGCCAAGTCTTGCACGCTCTTCATGACGCGAAAGCCCTCAACGTAGAAGACCATCTAAGCGCTGCCGGACAGTTGATTCACCTTTCCGTGTCAGGCGTCATCATGCCTCGATTGCTGACCCTCGACCCAAAGATCGACGTTTCAGATCATGCCAAAAGAGCGGTTGACGCCTTTTTGAAGATCTATTCAGACATAGGACAGCCTCGCGCGACGTGATGCAGCAACATCCGCGCGTGGGCCGTTCGTCCATGCTGACACCAATTGCCTTCGCGGAGGCTTGACGCGGTCGTGGAAGCGACCTACTTCCCCGCTGAACTTAACCGACCGGATGGTACAGTCATGCATGAGCGCCCGCACTCCGAGGTCGGCGGCAACGCGTCGCGCCGGATCCTCGAGGCGGCAAGGACCGTCGCCATGCGAGAGGGTGCCGGGAAGGTCACGATCGAGTCCGTGGCCAGAGAAGCCGGCCTGAGCAAGGGCGGCGTTCTTTACAACTATCCAAGCAAGAAAGCTCTTTTGGCCGGGCTTCTGGACCAAATGCTCACTGCGCATCGCGAACTTTTTGAAAGGCTCCCGGAGAACCAGTCGTCACGCACATTACGGGGGCATCTTGAGACCATCGTTCAAACGGAGGGCGTGGATGATGATCTGTCCATGGCGATACTCGCGGCAGCAGCCTCCGATCCGCAGTTGCTCGACCCGCTCCGCAAAGAGCTGACCGGCGATATCGAACGTATCCTTTCTGAAACGCAAGACGCTCCGGCAGCAATGATTGCCGCGCTCGCAATCCAGGGTCTGCGATTTCAGAGACTTCTTAAACTTCCTGACGGTGGCGCCGATCTCAAACGGCGTGTCGTCGAACGGTTGAGGACCATGATCGATGAACTTGAAGAAAAGACACACTAGCATGAAAGGTCTCGCCGTCGTCGTTTCGGTCGCGGCGCTCGCCGCCCTTGCGGCGCCGTTTCTGCCGACGGTGCTTTCCTCCGTTGTGGCCCAGACTGAAACGGCGGCCGATCTGGCGGGTTTGGCACCCGCCCCCCAGGCGGGTCGACCCGTCACTGTCGAGCTGACCCAAGCGGTCTCGCGCACGATCACTCAGACCCGCACAGTCGCGGGCCGCGTCGAACCTGCCAGAACCGTCGATATTGCCTTCCAGATACCTGGGCAGATCGTGCATCTTGCCGTTCAGTCAGGCGACAGGGTCCGCAATGGCGACATCATAGCGGAGCTCGACAGGGTCGACTTTGAACTTGCTCTGGACCGGGCGCAGGCGTCTTACAATCTCGCAAATTCCGAGCTTCAGCGCGCCGCCGATCTCGCAGAGAGGGGTGTTGCCGCAGATGCCCGGCTCGAGACGGCGCAGGCGCAATTTGCGCAGGCGCAAGTACAGCTTCGTCAAGCCGAGCGGCGCTTATCGCAAGTGCGTATATTGGCCCCGTTCGATGCGATTGTGGCCAGAACCTTCGTCGAGGAATTCGTCAATACCACGACGGCAGCGCCTGTTGCGCGTCTGCAAGATCTTAGCGAAATGCGGGTCGTGATTTCCCTGCCCGAGGAACTGGCAGCTATTGCGCGCGCGACGCCCGACGCCTTCGACATTACTGCCAGCTTTCCGGCAGTGCCCGGGTACACTGTGTCGCTCGAACTGCGATCCTTTTCAACCGATGCAGACCCAACGACGCAAACATATGATCTGGAATTTGCCATTACCGGCGAAATCGATCCACGTCTGCTGCCGGGCATGACGGCTGATGTCGGCATCGCTGTCTCAGCCGATGCCGACACGGGACAAGCCGTGGTCATCCCCGTATCGGCGGTGGATACGACGAGCCGGTCCGAACCATCCGTTTGGGTTTACAACGAAGCATCCCGTAAGGTCACGCGAAGGACGGTCCGGTTGGGCCTGCCTTTCGAGAACGACATTGTCGTTCTTGACGGGCTGGAGGGTGACGAATTGGTTGTGTCCGGTGGCTGGTGGCGACTGAGCGAAAGCCAGTCCGTCATCGCCGCCGGCTTATAATTCCTTTCCTTTCCTTGGGCAGAACGGAAGATCGTCTCATGGCACTCAGTATTTCTCGTACGAGCATCCAGCGTCCGGTGGCGGTCTGGCTCATCATCATCTTCTGCCTGTTTGGCGGGTATTGGGGGCTGAACACAGTCGGCCGTCTCGAGGATCCAAGCTTCACTCTAAAGACCGCACTTGTTTTCGTCCCCTATCCGGGTGCGACAGCGGTGGAAGTCGAGGAAGAAGTAGCTGACGTCATCGAGGATGCGCTTCAGCAGATGATGCAGCTCGATCGGATCGAGTCGAGATCGATGCCGGGAATGGCCCAGATCACCGTGGAAATCGAGACGAGCTACGGTCCGGACGAAATCCCCCAGGTCTGGGATGAGATGCGGCGGCGCATCCGCGATGTAGAAGGGCAACTTCCTGCCGGGGCGCAGGCCCCGATCATCAACGACGATTTCGGTGATGTTTTCGGGATGTTCTATGCCGTCACGACCGAAGGATTGAGCCCGCAGGAGCAACGGGATCTCGCAACGAACCTGCGCGTGGGCCTTGTGACAGTCGACGGTGTAGCGAAAGTGGATGTGCAAGGCCTGACCGAGGAGGTTATTAATATTGCAATTCCCTCTGCGGTTCTTGCCGAACTCGGCCTTCCGCCCGATCAACTCCTCGGCCTGTTGCGCGACGAGAACCAGGTCTTCCAGAATGGCGAACTGAGCGAGGGCCCGGCGCGCATCGGCCTCTCGGTGCCGCCGGGTTACATCACACCAGAAGGGATCGAGACCCTACGGCTGGGCCTCGCCGGTGAAGTCGGGCAGGTATCGGTCTACGACGTCGCACGCGTCACCCGGGAAGAAACCGAACAGCCCAGTCAGATCATCCGCCAGAATGGAGCCGCCGCCTTCACGCTCGGCGTCTCGGCGCTAACGAGCCGCAACGTCGTCGAGGTCGGCGAAGCCGTATCCGTCCGCCTGGATCAGTTGAAAGAGAACCTGCCCGAAGGGGTCGAGATCACCCCGATCTACGAACAGCACGTCGTCGTCGATCAGGCCGTTTCCAGCTTCCTGGTGGGTTTGGCTCAGTCCATCGTCATCGTGGTAGGCGCCCTGATGCTGACCATGGGCTGGCGCGCGGGCCTCGTGGTGGGGGCGACCCTTGGGCTTACCGTTTTCTCGACCCTGTTCTTCATGTCGATCTTCGGCATCCAGATGGAGCGGATCAGCCTTGGAGCCCTGATCATTGCGATGGGGATGCTGGTCGACAACGCGATCGTCATCACCGAAGGGATGGTGATCGGCATGGCGCGCGGAAAAAGCGCCGAGGACGCCGCAGCCGAAACCGAAACTTCGACATCCGTTCCCCTTCTCGGCGCAACGGTCATCGGGATCATGGCCTTTTCTGGCATCGGTCTGTCGCCCGATGCGACGGGAGAATTCCTGTTCTCACTTTTCGCCGTGATCGCCATATCGCTGTTGCTAAGCTGGATCCTTGCGGTCACCGTCACGCCCTATCTTGGCAAACTGCTGCTCAAAGCACCCAAGAACACCTCGGACGACCCTTACAAAGGGGCGTTCTACAGCACCTATCGTGGGATTCTCTGGCTTGCGCTGCGGGCCCGTATCCCCGTCGTTCTGACGGTTGTGGGGATCACGGTGTGGTCGCTGATGGCCTTCGGTCAGGTGAAGCAGGCGTTTTTCCCTGCGTCCAACACGCCACTTTTCTACGTCGAGTTCCAGATGCCGCAAGGAACCGACATCAATATCACGGACCGTGAAATGCTTCGGCTGGAAGCGATACTTCGTGAAGAGGAGGCCGTGACGGACGTCACCACGCTGGTGGGGCGTGGCGCAAGCCGCTTCATGCTGACCTACAATCCCGAGCAGGCCGATTCCAGTTATGGCCAGCTGATTGTCCGGGTTGCCGATGCTACACGGATCCCCTCCATCGCAGCCAGGCTCAACCAGGACCTCCCGGCGCAATTTCCCCATGCCCTGATCCGGGTCGAAGAGATCGTGTTCGGACCGCCTTCCGGTGCCGATGTCGCTGTCCGCTTCTCGGGGCCCGACCCCATCATCCTGCGCCAGCTGGCAGATGATGCGATCGGGATCTTCAGAGACGCCGGGACGATCACAAATCCTCGCACGGACTGGAGGCAACGAGAATTGCTCATTGAGCCGAATGTGGACGAATCCCGGATGCGGCTTGCCGGTGCCACGCGGAGCGCCATCGCGGACACCATTCGGCTCGGAACCTCGGGTCTGCGTGTAGGCGAATTGCGGGAGGGCGACGAGGTGATCCCGATCCTGCTCCGCCTGCCCGAGAGCGAACGCACCGGCACAGATCATGTGCGCGACCTGCCGGTCTGGTCCGCCGGAGCAGGCGCATATGTTCCCATGGCCAACCTGGTGCAAAGCCTGGAGACACGCCTTGCCGAGGCGCTCATTCACCGGCGCGACCGGGAGCGAACGATCACCGCGCTCGGTGGCGCACGCGACGACCTGACGGCCGACGAAGCCTTCAGAAGTGTCCGGGCACAGATCGAGGCGATGCCGCTTCCGGAGGGCTACACCATGGAGTGGGGCGGCGAATTCGAAAGCGCCGGCGAAGCACAGCAAAGCCTTGGCAAGCAGCTGCCGCTCGGTTTTCTCATCATGCTGACGATCTCGATCCTCATGTTCAACAAGATCCGTCAGCCGCTGATCCTGTGGCTTGTCGTGCCGATGTCGGTGACCGGTATGGTTCTGGGGCTGTTGTTCACCGGACTGCCGTTCACCTTCACGGCATTGCTCGGCTTCCTGTCGCTTTCGGGGATGCTGATGAAGAACGCCATCGTTCTTGTCGAGGAATTCGACCTGCAACGTGCAAATGGTGTTCCAGATTACCAGTCCGTGATGGATGGATCGGTCAGCCGTCTACGGCCCGTGGTGCTCGCGGCCGGAACAACGATTCTCGGCATGATCCCACTGCTGCCCGACGCGTTCTTTGCGTCCATGGCGGTGACGATCATGGGTGGTCTCGCCTTCGCCTCGATCCTGACGCTGATTGCCGTGCCGGTGCTGTACGCGCTGTTCTTCAGGATAAGGCCCCCCAAAAAGAGTGAAGGGCCGATTGATACTCAAGGAGCGGTAGGTGTTTGATCTCGCCCAATAGCGTCGAAGAGTAGTCTATAATCCTCACAGAGCGAAGCCTGGTCACCACAGGCGCCGACTTGGAGCAGTTTGCTGATGTGCCCGGATAACTGGGCCGTGCCGACCAACCACATTGTGGCAAAGCAGCATGAGCCGGTCATCTTTCATCGTGAAATCTCGCCGGCCATCACGGCCCTCACATGAACGGCGAGCGTCGCGGTGAACCTTGGACAGCCGAACTGCCGGATGACATCGATGACCCGTGCGTCGTAGGCTGCCTGCCCGATGAGGCGACACAGGTCTGACTCGTGAAACTGCCGGTTGCCGCTGGGTGCGGCCTTGATCTGATCGTGCAGCTCACGCTCCCGCGGGTCAGCCGCCTGTCTTGGCGTCGTCGCTTCGGCTAGTCGGCTTACCGAACCGGGCGAGGTTCGCCATCAGCGCATGAACCCCAGCAGGTAGCCTGCGGGAACCCTGTCGTTCCCGCGCGCCCGGTTGAAAGCCAAGTGTCGCGTAGCCCTTAATTGGGCTCTGCCTCAATCTGTGTGGCGGAACGGTAGCATTCTCGCCCGCAACAATTCTGGACCGGCTCGACCGTACATGGCGCGTTTGAGCGTCTTCAGGCGATTGATCTGACCTTCTGCTTGGCCGTTGCTCCATGGCATCTCGATGGCGTTTTTGACTGCATCGAAGTCCCGGTTCAATGTGCGGGCAAAGCGCACGATGGGCGCCAGATCGGTTTCGATCGCGTTGTCGATCCATGCTGGGAGCGGGTCTGCTTGGCGGCCGCGCAGGATACCGTTGAACCGCATGGCGAGACTTCGCATCGTTGCGAAGGCGGGAGAACCGGCCTTGAGCGCGTCGACTTTCCGCGCTTGATCCGGGGTGAGCTTTCCGCGGGGTTTGATGCACAGCGCGGCTGCGATGACCGGGGAAATCGCGTGCCCCGTTTCCGGGTCCCGGACTGGCTTAAGGATTTCGTGCTCTACCTTGGAGTCGCTCCCTTGCTGTTCTGCTTTTCGCCAGCCCGCCAACAGACGCTGCAAATGCGACTGACTCCCCTCGTAACCGCGCTCTCGGATCAGACGGAACAGGGCGCTGCCAGTTCGAATGCCCTCCTTCCAGCTTTGGCTCAGGAACTCTTCAAAGTACCACGGCGATGTCGGCTTCAAAGCGGCCCGCCTGCGGTCCGGTGGTGTCTCGAACTGCAGCCATTTCGCGATGCTGCGACGCGGGAACCCTGTTCGCCGCCCGATCTCGCTGCATGAAAGCCCCTGATTTCGGAGCGCATGAATGGTGGCGAAAATCTCTTCCCGAGACGTCCTATGCGCCAGGCGTGACTTCAGAAGGCTGCCGGCTGCGGTGATGTTGTCGGCGTCGGACAGCAGCGCCCTGCCGGTCGCACGGCCGTGAAGGTTCATTTGCTCCTCGATGGCCTGCCGCAGGTTTTGTACGATATGGAACCGGTCAGCGACCTGCTTCGCCTGCGGTGCCCCTTGCCGTGCTGCCTGGGCGTAGAGACCGCAGCGATCTCTGCTGATCACTTCCACCTCGGGGTGTCGCTTCAGCCAGTTGGTGCAGCTGACGACATCTCGATCCTCAAGAATGTCGATCACCACGCGACGCTCCAGATCCACAATGATCGTGCCGTAGGTTTGCGATTTCCGCCAACTCCAGTCGTCGATCCCGATGACTGTCGGCGACTCGCCACTGTCTTGGGCACGGTTCTTCAGCTGCCTAAGCACCGTGTCATCGCTGACTCCAAGGCCCAAACGATGCAACAACCGCTCGGCTGGCCGTCCGCCGGTCGCATGCCCAAGATGGGTGACAATCTCCCCGACACGCGAAGTACGACGTGCAAATGGACGCGCAATCGAGGCGATTTGGTCTGAGAATGTCCGGCGTGGGCAAGCGGGTGCCTGACATCGCCAACGGCAAATTGCGAGATCAACCGTTACCTCGTCTCCATGCGCGGGATAATCCTGCAGCCGCCGACGCCGCCAGCCGTGACGTCGGCGTGAATGCAATCCACAGTCTGGGCAAATGCCGTTGGGAGCCAAGACGCCAGATACAATCCACCCGCCTCTTTCACTTCGCTCAACGCTTTGAACGGCAACATCGCTCCCGGGCGACCAGTGCTTCTTCGAACTCACAACTATACCTCCTGAATTTTCCAGTTTCAGGATAGTTGCGCCACACAAAGTGAGGCAGAACCGATTAAAGGGCAACGCGACACGCGCTAACCACAGATCGTGCGAAGATCGGAATTGTTAAATAGTCGGCCAAAGAACACCAAGTTTTCAAGCCTGCGGCGTTGGTCTGCCGCTGCTACTCCGCTGGAGCGCATTCAGGGTACGAAAGCGACCCGCCTTTAATCTGGTGCAAACCCGGCAACCCTGAAGTAATTCCAGCATCGCGCATACAATGCTACGTTGGTTTTTCGTTGGCAGCGGCGGAGCCGGAGCGACAACTATTCGATGGGTTGGGGAATGGATGACCAAGTTGTCGCCGCGATCCGATCAAAATAAGCGAACTCATAGTATTGGATGCGATCCTTGATACGGACTTCGGTCAAAGGTTACTTTCTACCAATCACTTCTCGCGGATCTTGGATATCTGGATCTTCCGGTAAAGTGTTGCGCGAGACAAACCCAGATAACGCGCGGTTTCTGCAACATTGCCATTGTTGTGCTGCAACGCGGCGATTATGCGTGCGGCCTCGTGTTGCGAGCGGGCGGCTAGATCATGCTCGGCGGCCTGTGCGCGCAGAGGGTCGGGCAGATCGGTGTGGGTAACCTGATCCTTGGCCATCAGTATAGCGTGGCGCAGGGAGGCTTTCATTTCATGCAAATTTCCGGGCCAGTGGTGGCTGGTCAATGTGGCCAGCGCACCTTCAGTCAGGTACAGTTCAGGGCGGCCCGCTGCGCGGGCAAGAACATCGAATAATGTTTTGATGATGTCGCGCAAGCCAGGGGCGTCATGCAGCGCGGGAAGGGTCAGCTGAGAGCCAGAAAGCCGGTGAGCCAGATCGGGGCGCAGGGTATTTTGTGCGATCAAATCGGCCAAGGGCGTGCCAGTTACGGCAAGCGTTAGTACGGGTGAGGAGTCCACGATCCCGAGAAGTTTCAGCTGCAATGCAGAGGTCATGTCGGCCAAATTGTCAAGGATCAGAGTGCATTCTTCAGTCGGATCAAGATCCCTTAGGCGATGTAGAGTCTGGTTAGGGTCAGCTGTCCCGTCGATCAACAGGACGGACTGAAATTCTACATGCCTTGCTCCCGCCAAGGCCTTCGCGAAGGTCGATTTCCCAACCCCTGCCGCCCCCTGAATCAGGATTGGTTGATGCCCAGCTATCAACTGCTCTGCCTTTCGCAACAATTCAGTCTGGCGCGGATCAAGAGGCGAGATTTGCGAATTCAACAAGCTTTTGGGACGCTGCACGCTGGTCCGGGCTTTTGCCACCGGTTCCCATTGGGCGAAAAGGCCTTCGGGGAGGGTTAGATTTTTCAGGCCCTCTCGTTGTACCTGCCGGGTGCGCTGCGGGCCAAGCAGGGCCACGGCATTGGGGCTTAGGTCTCTGACTCGACCAAGTTCATCAAGCGCCACAAGCGCCGACGCCGCGCTG
>NCJR01000233.1 GCA_002282555.1 Rhodobacterales bacterium 34-62-10 | reverse complement strand
CCCGCCGCCAGCAGCCCGGCACCCGTGCCCCGCACCGCCGCCGCCAGCCTTGCATAGGTCCAGCTTTCGGCCCCGGTCAGCGCAATGACGGACAGCGCCACTTTCTCGGGCAGGTCATCGGCATGGCGCAGCACATGGGCTGCCATGTTGAAGGGGCGGGGGCAGGGGGCGGCAACGCCCTGATCGAAAATCGCTTGCATGGCCACTTGCTAGGCCGCTGCCGTCCCAGTTGCAAGCCACAGAACGCAGCCCTATACCACTTCCGCATGAGTGACCGTGATCCCCGTTCCCTGATCCGTATCGCCCGCGCCGATGGTGGCGCGGCCGTGGCCGAACCGCTGGACCTTGGCCAGCGCGTGCGCGGGTTGCGCAAGGATCTGGGCCTGACGCTGGAACAGGCCGCGCAACAGGCGGGGCTCGCGCGCTCGACCCTGTCCAAGATCGAAAACGGGCAGATGTCGCCCACCTATGACGCGCTCAAGAAACTGGCGACCGGCCTTGATATCTCGGTCCCGCAACTGTTCACGCCGCCCTCAACGGGGCAAATCACCGGGCGCCGCATCGTGACCCGCGCAGGCGAGGGGGCGCATCACGCCACCACCACCTATGAACATGAACTTCTGGCCGAGGGTCTGACCCGCAAGCAGATGCTGCCCTACCGCGCCCGCGTCCGCGCCCGCCGGATGGAGGAGTTTGACGGCTGGGTCCGCCACGACGGTGAGGAATTTCTCTATGTCCTCACCGGGGTGATCCGGCTTTACACCGAGTTTTACGAACCCGTTGAGATGCGCCGTGGCGACAGCGCCTATTACGACGCGGCGATGGGCCATAACGTGGTCTCGGTCAGCCCCGAGGATGCGACGATCCTCTGGGTCACGTCATTGGTCTGACCGGCTCTGTTCAGAACCAGCCCCGCACCGTCCGCGCGCCGCCCGAAATATCCTGCCCCACACCGTCGATCGTGGCACAGCCTGCCAACAAAGCCACGCATCCCAGCCCCAGCGCGATGATCGCCAGTTTTTTCATTCTGCTCGCTCCTCAAACCACCAGACATCGGGCATCCACCCGATCCGGTCGCCATAAATCGGGGTATTTTCCGGAAACTTCAACTGCTTCGCATGCGCGATCCGATCAACATTGGTTGTCCAGATCGGGATGACATAGCGCCCCGCCATCAGGATCCGGTCCAGCGCACGCGTGGCCGCGATGAATTCATCCCGGCTGTCGGTGTTCAGCATATGATCAATCATCGCATCCGCCGCCGCGACCCGCATCCCCATCACATTGCGCGTGCCCGGCGTTCCAGCGCCCGCCGCCCCCCAATACAGCCGCTGCTCATTGCCGGGGCTCAGGCTCAGATCACGGCGGAACGGCATCATGTCGAAATCCTGCGCAGCCTCGGCCTGCGCGTATTGCGCATTGTCCACGGGCCGGATGCGCGCCGTGATCCCCAACCGCTCCAATGCGCTGCGATAGATCTCGATCACCGCCAGATTGGTCCGGTCCCCTTGCCGCAGCAGGATATCCAGCGTGAAGGCCGCGCCATTGCTGTCCACCAGCCGCCCCTCCACCACACGCCAGCCCGCCTCCTCCAGCAACGCCGCCGCCCGACGCAGATCGGCCCGGTTACGCTCGGACGCATCCCCCTCGGGCAGGGCATATCCCTCCAACGCGCCCGGTGGCAGATCGGCGGCAAACGGCTCCAGCAACGCCCGCACCCGGCCCGCAGCCGCCCCCGGCACCAACCCCAGCTCCGAGTTCGAGAAATACGACGCGATCCGCGGCTGCCGCCCCCCCGTCACCGTGCCATTGATATAGGGAAAGTTGAACGCCAGCAGCAGCGCCTCACGCACCCGCCAATCGCCCAAGTGCGGACGCGCGCTGTTCATCACGAACCCCGTCATCCCCGTGGGCCGCTTGTGTTCAATCTCCGACAGCACCACATCGCCCCGCGCCACCGCCTCGAAATCGAACCGCGTCTCCCAATCCTCGGCATTATCCTCGCGCCAGACGGTCACAGCCCCCGCCTTGAACGCCTCGAACATCACGGAGGTATCCCCGTAATACTCGATCCGGATCTCGTCCAGATTGGCCGTCCCGCGCCGCACCGCCAGGTCGCGGCCCCAATAGTCAGGGTTGCGCCGCAGCGTCACGAACCGGCCCTGCTCATATTCCGCCACCACATAGGGGGCCGACCCGATGGGCACGTCATTGATGCTGGAGGCCGCGAAATCCCGCCCCTCCCATTGCGCCTTCTTCAGGATCGGCCGCAGCCCCGCAATCAGCGCCAGTTCCCGGTCCGCCGTATTGAACGTGATCCGCAGACTGCGCGGCCCGGTCTGCACAATGCTCTCGGTCTGCGCCGCAAACCCCAGATAGCGCGGATGCCCCTGCGTGCCCAACACCTCATAGGACCAGATCACATCCTCCACCGTCACCGGACTGCCATCCGAGAATCGCGCAGCCTCCCGCAGCGTGAATTCCACCCAGGATCGGTCCTCCGCCACCGCCACCGATTCGGCCAACAACCCGTAAAGCGAGAACGGCTCGTCCCAATTCCGCGCCATCAGCGACTCATACGCCAGAAACCGCAACTGCCAGGGTGCCGTCCCCTTCAGGATGAACGGGTTGAGCGAATCAAACCCGCCCGTCGCCCCCTCGACCAACCGGCCCCCCCGGGGCGCATCCGGGTTCGCATAGGGCAGGGACACAAAATCAGGTGGAAGGGCAGGCGCCCCATACATAGCTATGCCATGCCGTGCGGCACCATCAGCCAGACCCACCTGCGCCAGACTAAGAAAAACAAGGCCACAGGCCGCAGCCCCGCGACGAAAACGGCGGAAAAAATCACGCTTCATGCTGACGCCTATCCTGCTCTGGCCATCTATTGTTGCCATGCAGGGTAACCGCCGTTTCCCGTCTTTTCAAACTTTTAGCTTGGAAGCCGGCTTGGGATTGCTTATAACAAGGGTACTGCTCGATAGGTTTCTTGCCTGTATGAAACCTGCCTCAATAACTTAACGTCGGCTTCGT
Source organism: Rhodobacterales bacterium 34-62-10 (assembly GCA_002282555.1). Lineage (GTDB taxonomy): Bacteria > Pseudomonadota > Alphaproteobacteria > Rhodobacterales > Rhodobacteraceae > Seohaeicola. The sequence continues at coordinate 820 of NCJR01000233.1, read as the reverse complement.
GCCGGCGTTTTTTTTTGGCCCCCCCCGATCACAAGTAGATCACAACCAGGTCACTCGCGGATCACAAGCAGATCACCACACGCCACCGCCTCGTCTTTCCCATCCCGACCATGCTATGCTGCGCCTGCAACATCACAGGAGGACAGGGCATGTCGCTGAACGGAAAAACCGCCATCATCACCGGATCGAATTCCGGCATCGGTCTGGGCATCGCGCGCGAACTGGCCCGCGCCGGCGCCGATGTGGTCCTGAACTCCTTCACCGACCGCGCCGAGGATCACGCCCTGGCCCGCGACATCGCCACCGAATTTGGCGTCACCGCCCGCTACATCAAGGCCGACATGTCCAAGGCTGATGACTGCCGCGCGCTGATCGCACAAGCTGGGGCCTGCGACATCCTCATCAACAACGCAGGCATCCAGCATGTCTGCCCGATCGACGAATTCCCGACCGAAAAATGGGACGCGATCATCGCGATCAACCTGACCTCGGCCTTCCACACCACCGCCATGGCCCTGCCGATGATGCGCAAGGCGGGCTGGGGCCGTATCGTCAACATCGCCTCGGCGCATGGCCTGACCGCCAGCCCCTACAAATCGGCCTATGTCGCGGCCAAGCACGGCATCGTGGTCTGTGTCTCGTGTCGGCATCGGTCTGTCTCCGGTGTCGGGGGTATGGGCGCCGGTTCCGTGGGTAGCGGGCCGGCGCCTGGGATTACGGTGAAGCCGCCGCGAGATTGAGCACCTGCGTCGCCCGAGCCTGTGTCAGAACATTTGCCAATGCTCCACGCACCTTAGATTTAGATATTTTAGCCTATGAT
>NCJR01000232.1 GCA_002282555.1 Rhodobacterales bacterium 34-62-10 | reverse complement strand
GGCATATCGATGACCATCAGTGCCCGGTCCAGACCGCGGGCCACGGCCTGGCCGTGCATGATCATCATTTCCATGGTGACGTTGAGTGTCGACGGCAGGCCGTGCAGCACCATCCCGACACTGTCGCCGACCAGGACGAGGTCACAGTGCTCATCCGCAAGCCTGGCGACAGGCGTTGTGTAGGCGGTCAGGCAGACCAAAGGATCAGTGCCCTTCCTGGCACGAATGGCGGTGGCGGTCAGGGATTTGATCGGGGCTGACTGACTCATTGTGATCCCTCAAGTTGACGCTACGGCAACCTGCTAGCGTCTGACGCTCTGCTTCGCAAGTGCAGCATAATTTTATTTCGTGGAGGAAAGTGGTGACCGCGGATCAGATATCCAGTCCGAGGTCGAGCGTTCTTGCAGAATGGGTCAGTGCTCCGGAGGAGATATAATCTACGCCCGTGGCGGCGACCTCCGCCACGCGGTCCAAACCCATGTTGCCGGAAGCTTCCAGCACAAGGCGGCCGGCATTCATCGTCACAGCTTGGTGCAAGGTGGGTGTATCCATGTTGTCCAGCAACACCGTGTCTGCGCCGCCTTCATCGAGTACTTCAGCCAATTGCTCCAACCTATCCACCTCGATCTCGGTTCGGATCATGTGGGAGGCACGGGCTTTCACGGCCGCGAGTACCGGCCGAATTCCGCCCGCCGCGGCGATGTGGTTGTCTTTGATCAAGATCGCATCGGATAGAGAGAAGCGGTGGTTGAACCCGCCGCCGTGGATCACGGCCTGTTTTTCAACCAGGCGAAGGCCTGGGGTGGTCTTGCGCGTGCAAGTGATGCGTGCCGGCGTCCCGACGGTTTCACGAACAAAGCGGGCCGTTAGCGTTGCGATCCCGGACAACCGCCCTGCAAAATTCAGGGCGACACGCTCGGCGCTGAGGATCGATGCTGCGCTGCCATTGATCTCCATCAGAAGATCACCGGCAGTGATTTGCTCACCATCGCCAATATGGATCGTAACTTTCAGGTCCGGATCGACAAGACGAAAGGCAAGGGCAGCAACCTGCAACCCGGACACAACTCCGGCCTCGCGCGCATTCAAATTGGCAGTGATGTGTGTATCTGCGGGTATCACAGTGCGGGTGGTGATATCACCGTAGCTACCGAGATCCTCCATCAGTGCGGAACGGACCATCGGCTCAAGGATCAGGTCGGGCAGGGGGGCTTGAGTCATGTTGTTTCCAATGGGGATGAAGGTCGAAGGGTTCGCGCCTCGTTCAAGGTCAGAAACGAACGCCTACCCATGGCATCATCCGTCTTTGGGTAGTCTGAACGGAAATGCGCCCCTCGGCTCTCGCGGCGATTGACGGCAGCAGTGATGATTACGGTCGCGGTGGCTGTCATGTTGCGAAGAGGGGCGCAATCGGGCTGCGCCGCTTCGATCTGTCTGATCTCATCCAGTGTTTTTTGGAGACCGCGCGCGTTCCGAACGACACCTGCCCCGTCCGTCATGCTTTTGCGTAGGCGCTCTACCAGGTTGGGAGCGGGACGCTCTGCAGGTACAAGATCGGGCAAGGCAACGTCGGGCGCCGTCTTTCGACACGGGCCAAGAGCACTGGCGATACTGTGTGCACAGCTATTTCCGTAGACAAGTGCTTCCAGAAGCCCGTTTGACGCGAGGCGGTTGGCCCCGTGCAATCCTGTTGAGGCAACCTCACCACAGGCCCAGAGTCCTGCGAGGGATGTTTGCCCCATCGGATCTGTTGCGATGCCGCCCATGTGGTAGTGAGCGGCTGCGGCGATCGGAATTGGGTGTGTTGCAGGATCGAAGCCGGCTTGCTGACAGGCCGCCGCAACGGCGGGAAACGCCGCAGAGATCTTGGAGCCAAGGACCTGACGTGTGTCCAATGCAGGGGCAAGTCCTTCCTGGGTTTGCGCGTAGACGGCGCGTGCAACGACATCACGCGGAGCCAGCTCAGCATCCGGGTGGACATTGAGCATGAAGCGTTCACCGTGACAGTTCACAAGGGTCGCACCCAGGCCGCGCAATGCCTCGGTGGCCAGGGGAGCGGGATCGCCGCCAGTGGCAATCGCCGTCGGGTGGAACTGCACAAATTCCGCATCGGCAATCACCGCACCTGCACGCGCGGCCATGCCTATGACCTCTCCCCGGATGCGGCGCGGGTTGGTGGTCAAAGCGTATAGGCCGCCCGAGCCGCCACCGGCCAAGAGAACGGCTGCTCCTCGGAGGAAAACGCTCTGCGTCGGACCTGCGGCGCATCGGGCGATCTCGACGCCGACCACGACTCCGTTCTGGACGCGAAGGGCTGTCGCCATGAAATCTTCCAGCACCTGGATATGATCTGCCTCGCGGACGCGGGCAGACAGTGTGCGCATGATCCCGGCGCCGGCCTGATCACCACAGACACGCACGACGCGGGCGAAGCTATGCGCGGCTTCCCGAGACAGAACATATCCACCGTCGCTTGCTCGGTCGAAGGGTGCACCCAATCCGGTCAGTTCGAGGATGTGGCTGCGGGCCTCCTCCGTAACCATTCGAGCGACTTGCGGATCGACGGTTCCTGCTCCAGCCCGGATCGTATCCAGAGCGTGCGCGCCGGCACTATCTCGCGGATCCATTGCGGCCGCGACACCGCCCTGCGCCCATCCAGAGGATGCACCTTCGCCCAAACGCTCCGGGGAGATCATCAGCACAGGATGAGGCGCGAGTTTCAGGGCGGCGTACTGGGCTGCCAACCCGGCACCCACGACAATGACGCGCGGCGTGTCGATCCGGATCATTGGGTCAGCCAGCCAGACGACTGGAGAGATCGATCATGCGTTGCACAGCGAGACGGGCTTTGGCCGCCACGGAAGGGTCGACTTCTACCGCACCCTGCATGCTGTGCAGCGTCCACAGGATCTTTTCCAGCGTGATCTTTTTCATATAGGGGCACATATTGCAGGGCCCGACGAACTCGATCTCGGGGAGCTTGTCGGCGATGTTCGAGGCCATGGAGCATTCTGTAACAAGCATTGCCTTTGTGGGACGCTCGCGTTCGACATAGTCGATGATGCCGCTGGTGGAGCCGGAGAAATCGGCTTCCGCCACGACGTCAGGAGGGCATTCGGGGTGGGCGATGATCCGTGTGTCCGGGTTGTAGCTCCGGAAATCCCGCAGATCCTGCGCGGTGAAACGTTCATGCACGATGCACGACCCATCCCACCACACGATTGTCTTTTCTGGCACCTGCCGCGCAACATTCTGCGCCAGATACTTGTCAGGCGTCATGATGACGGTGTCGCTCTCCTGAGCGGCGACGATTTGCGCCGCGTTGGAAGAGGTACAACAAATGTCGGAGGCCGCCTTCACCTCTGCGGATGTATTGACATAGGTGACAACGGGCGCGCCAGGATAGCGCGCGCGCATCTCGGCAATTCCCTCACTAGTGATGCTTTCGGCCAGCGAACAGCCTGCATCCATGTCCGGGATCAGAACTGTCTTGCTCGGATTCAGGATTTTCGATGTCTCGGCCATGAAATGCACACCGCATTGAACGATGACTTCAGCCTCGACTTTTGTGGCCTCGATCGCCAATTGCAGACTGTCGCCCACAACATCGGCGACGCCGTGGTAGATTTCCGGTGTCATGTAATTATGCGCCAGGATGACCGCGTTCCGCTCCTTCTTGAGCCTGTTGATAGCGGCGACATATGGGGCGTAGATTGCCCAGTCTGGCGGAGAAACAACGCGTCTCATACCCGCATAGAGATGCGCGTTTGCATCAGCAATCTCTATGGATGGCGCAAGATCATAGGCTTCGGCGAGTTCGGCGCGCAGAGCGATTTGGTCGAGCAAAACGGGGG
>NCJR01000231.1 GCA_002282555.1 Rhodobacterales bacterium 34-62-10 | reverse complement strand
GTCGCGGCAACCGTCATGGCCGGCTTCACCTCTCCTGGCATAACGTGTGACCCATCAGCCGCATGCGAGTGGCCATGCGCCTCGTCGCTGGTCTGGGCAGTCGCCGCAGGCTCTCTAGATGCAGAGCTCGACGAAGCAGAAGAAGCGGGGGCCTGCTGCTGTCCCGTTGATCCCATTTCAAGATGAGCATGAATGTGATCATCTCGGCTGATCGGATACTCTTCACGCAATGTGGTGTGGAACAGACCATGAGTCTGCATCAGAAACAGCGCGAAGCCAGCGAACATCAGTCCCGCGTTTATGAAGACGCTTGCAGATCCAAAATGCCTTGTGCGTCTGAGCAGGTTCAAAGCGAGCCACATCACAACGAGCGCAGCAATCTGACCGAATTCCACGCCCACGTTGAATGACAAAATGTGCATCAGCAGGCCGGAATCTTCTCGTATTGGAAGCTGCTGCAGCCGCGTCGAGAGGCCGAATCCATGGATTAGGCCGAACACCACAACCATCAGCAACAGATTGGGTGATTTTGTGCCGAACACTTTCGGAAAACCATCCAGGTTTTCAAATCCCTTGTAGATCACCGTCAGGGCAATGATCGCATCGATAAAGAAGTAATTCGCCGTGATTCCCAGATATGTAGCAGCAATCAGCGTAATCGTATGACCGATCGTGAAAGCTGTGACGAAGCGAAGGATTGACGAAAAACTCGTCAGGAAGAACATCACCCCGAACAAGAAGAGCAAGTGATCATAGCCCGTGATCATGTGCTCGGCGCCCAGGATAAGATATTGAAGGTCTCCCCCTTCCAGCATTCTGCGCCGCGCTTCCTCCGAAATACCATGCGCATGGGCGACAGGCGAGAGCAGGACCATAAATCCGATAAGCGCGGCAACCGCCTTCATTCGCGCAAGGAACATCTCAAACTCCAATATTATAGGGATTACATCAGATTTGGCGAATTGCCGGCTTGAGGCAGGGGTACATTCACCCTCAAGCCGGCAACCGCCTGAGCGTTTAGTCCAGAACCCAGGTTGCGCGGGCGTAGTAGTACCGTCCGAGCAACGAATAGGTTAGGGTATCGGTATTGCCGTCCGACCAAGAACTGACATAAGGGGCTTTCTTGTCGAACAAGTTGTCAACACCTGCGCTCAATTTCAGGTTTTCTGTAAGCTGATAGCCACCCTGGATATTGTGATAGAGGACAGCATCAATGTCGGTTCCGACTGAGCCGGGTGTGCCAAAGTAATCCGTTGCCGAACCAATCAGCTGAGCACTGTAGGATCCGTTCCACGGACCGGATCTGGCCGACCAGGATCCCGTCGCACGCCATGACGGATAGCCGCCATCACAACAACCAACACCACCGTCATAGACGAAAGGCGTGTCCCCGTCGAAAGCTGTTACCTCGTATTTCATGAGGTGAGTGGCCTGAACTTCCACCGAGTGTTCAATGTTACCAGTTGCGAAATCATAGGTCGCGCTGATGTCGATACCCTGCATGACTTCATCACCCGTGTTGGAGCTTTGCGCAGACAGGAAATCGATATCTCCAGTCAAGGCATTGCGCGTGTGGTGAGTCGGCCCACAGAACGGATGGGAAAGACCAACGGACGTGTAGCACGATGCAAGCTTTGTCGAGCCCGACGTCTGGCGGATGGCGTCCTGGATATCGATATCGAAGTAATCGACCGTGATTGAAAGTCCGGGAACGATACTCGGCTGATAAACAGCGCCGATCGTAAATGTTGTCGCGTCCTCCGGCTCCAGGTTCGGATTCCCCCCTTGGTCGGTCAGAATGACTGACCCCAGCTGGGTGTAACCAGCCGGCACACCGGCAGCCTGGCAATTCTGATAGATATTGCTGGACGGATCCATCGACGACCAGTTGGAACAGGGGTCGGTTGTCGGGATCTGGCCTTCGCTCACGCCGGAGAAAAGCTCTGTGACACTTGGGACCCGGAAGGCCGTCGAATAGGTGCCGCGCAGTTTGAAGTCGCGAACCAAGCTCCAGTTCAGGCCAACCTTATAGTTCTCATCCGAACCGAAGAGATCATAGTCGGAATACCGCACGGCCAGGTCAAGATCGACGGCTTGAGCGACAAGCTGATGAGCGTACTCAAGAAATTGACTCCTCAGGATAGCGGTGAGCGCATCCCCCCCTTACGGGCTCACCGTCAGCAAGCCTGATCCGACCCGGACGTGATGCGTTCACGTGCTTGCACTGTCGGGCATGCCGAAGGCGGCCCGGATATCGCACGCCAGGTCCCTGCGCGCCTTTTGCGCAATGGCCCAGGCCCCGAATGACACGAACGCGTGAATGCTCGGATAAACGCGATGGCTGGCAAGCTTGCCCTTGGCCTCCAGCTTTCGGGCGTATGACCGGCTTTCGTCAAACAGGGGATCATACCGGGCCGAGAGCAGGTAGGTCGTCGGAAGGCGAGAGAGGTCAGACATGTTTGTCGGCGACAGCAAGGGATCGGACAGGTCGCATCCGGGGGTGACATACCAGTTGATGGCGTCGTCGATATTCTGGCGGGACAGAAGGAACTCACCGTTTCCAAAGTCGTTCCTGGACGCATAGGCCGTGTGCGGGCTCCCGATGTCCAGCATGGGATAGATCAGGAATTGTGCCACCAGCGGGGGCCGCTCGTCGCGCGCCAGTTCAGCCGCTGCCACTGCCGCGAGGTTGCCGCCTGCACTGTCACCCATGAGGGCAATACGGTCCGGGTCGGCGTTCAACGCCCGCGTGGCGGCGCAGGCCCATCGCATGGCATCGAGACAGTCCTCCAGCGCGCCCGGAAACCGGGTTTCGGGCGACAGCCGATACCCGACAGACAGCATGTTGACGCCGGCTTGCGCACTCAGGTCGGCGCACAGGCCGTCATAGCAATCCAGGTCGCCAACCGACCACCCGCCACCATGCAGGAAGACGACAAGCGGCAAGCTGTTTCCGGTCCCTTGCGTCGGCGCATAGAGCCGGACCGGAACCGGGCCGCCCCGGGCTGGAATATCGAATTGCCTTATCGACGCCGCGGTCTTGTCATCGCCTTCCATTGACAGGAACACATCGCGACTGGTCACGCGCTGCACGGCGATGTCGTGCACCGGCTGCACGTCCCCCGCCGTCGCGGCCGCCTGTTCGAGCAGGCCCCGGGTCTCGGCGTCGAGATCGGCGGGCATCGCCGCATTCCTGGACATGGTTCAGCGCCGCAGGCGCAACCGGACCTCAAACGTCCGCGGTGCGCCGTAGAAGCCCAGCTGGTAACCCGGGAATTCCGAAAGGTTGAATCCCTGCTTGATGACGTCTTCGTCCGTCAGGTTCTTCACGCCGGCGCTGAGTGACCAGGCTTCATCCCGGCGCCCGAGCGATACCAATGCGTTCGCCATCACATAGGCGTCCTGCGCCAGGACCTCCGAAGCCGTGATCTCGGTATAGGATTTTGCCCGGTAGGCGACGTCGCCGTGCAGCGTCAGGTCCAGCATGTCGGTCACAGGGGCAGACCATGTTGCACCCGCACTGGCCGTCCATTCCGGCGTATTGACGAGCGGCCGGTCGCTGACATCCGTCTGCACGCCCAGGACGAGGGTATCGAACTGGTCATATGCGGCGTCGATATAGCCAAGCGCACCCGTCAGTTGGAGGGCGTCCGTTACCTGCGCGCTGGTTTCCAGTTCGAAGCCGGCTGTCGTGGCCTCAGCAGCATTTGTGAACAGGCTCAGTTTTAGGCCGACCCACTGGTGAACGGCCCACCAGGCGCGCGCGGCCTTCGGCGCGGGCTTCGCGCGGACCGGGCTCCCGCCGTCCATCCCGCGCACCATATCCATCAGAAGCGGTAGCCGACTTCGAGGAGGACC
>NCJR01000019.1 GCA_002282555.1 Rhodobacterales bacterium 34-62-10 | reverse complement strand
ATCGTGCAGCACGCGCGCGAGGCGGTGGAGCAGTACGGGATGGTCGAACGCGACCCCGCCAACCCCGAGGCGCGTCCCCGGTGGTTGATCTGTCTGTCGGGTGGCAAGGACAGCTATACCCTGCTGGCGGTTCTGCATGAACTGCAATGGCGCGGTTTGCTGCCTGTTGATCTTCTGGCCTGCAATCTGGATCAGGGCCAGCCCGGTTTTCCCGCGACTGTTCTGCCGGAATTTCTGCAGCGCATGGGCGTCCCGCACCGAATCGAATATCAGGACACCTATTCCATCGTGGTCGACAAGGTGCCCGCCGGACGCACCTATTGCGCGCTCTGTTCCCGCCTGCGCCGCGGCAATCTCTATCGGATCGCGCGCGAGGAAGGCTGTTCCGCCGTTGTGCTGGGTCATCATCGCGACGACATTCTCGAGACATTTTTCATGAATCTCTTTCATGGTGGCCGCCTTGCGACAATGCCGCCGAAATTGGTGAATGAAGAAGGCGATCTCTTCGTGCTGCGCCCCCTTGCACATGTGGCCGAGGATGACTGCGAGCGTTTTGCCCGCGCGATGAACTATCCGATCATTCCCTGCGATCTGTGTGGCAGCCAGGACGGGTTGCAGCGCCAGCAGGTCAAACAGATCCTTGATGGATGGGAGAAGAACAGCCCCGGCCGCCGTCAGGTGATGTTCCGCGCCCTGATGAACGCGCGCCCGTCGCATCTTCTGGACCCTGCATTATTCGATTTCGCAGGGCTGACCCGGGAATCTGTAAAATTCGATCAAGCCGAGACGGTTCCTCCACGTCTGCGTTAAACATGTCTTGAGGAAGGCCGCCTAACCTGCCCTGAGAACAGGACAGGAACATGTGGCATGAGACATTCCCTGAAACCCACCTTGCAGCGTGCACGCCGCCTCCTTGGGCAGGTGCTGACAGGACCGCAGGCTTTGGCTTTCGTTCCCGCGATGACGCTTGCGGCCTTTTGGTTCGGCGGTGAGGCGTGGTTACTTCTGGCCGCTTTGGGCCTGCCTATCATACACGCGGCAACGGGCGGTTTCTCTGCGCCGCGGATTGAACCTGAACATGATATCCCCTTGCCCGAAGACACGTTGCTGGCGCTGGATCGTGCCCTGCATGCAGCCATTGAAACCGCAGACCGCAGCGGGCGTGCGACTGGTTGCATCATGCTGGCAGTGGACGATCTGCCGGATATTCTGGCGCGTTACGGCCCCGGCGCGACCGAGGCGATGATGCTGAACCTCTCCGCCCGGATGACGTCATCCCTCCGCGAGGGTGATCGTGTGATCCGGTTGCCCGGCGGAGAATTCGGCGTGGCTCTTGCGCCGATGCGCCATCTGGATTTGGAAACCGCAATCCAGATGGCGGGACGGCTGCAGCTTGCCGTTGAAGAACCGATGTCTCTCGATGCCACGACGATTTTCGTGTCATGCTCTGTTGGTTTCTGCCTTGCCACCCGCAACCCCGGCAACAGCAGCACCGACCTGCTCGAAGCGGCGCGCGCCGCTTTGCTGGATGCGCAACAAAATGGTCCATCGGCGATCAGGGCTTACAATGTCAGGATGCGTCATGCGCGCAATCCTCATGGAGAGCTTGCGGATGAAGCGGCAACCGCTCTTGAATCCGGGCAGATTGTCCCGTGGTTCCAGCCTCAGATTTCAACCAATACTGGACGCATCACAGGATTCGAAGCGCTGGCACGGTGGCAACATCCAGAACGCGGATTGATCTCACCGGCGGAGTTCTTGCCGCTGATGGAAGAAAGCGGTCAGATCGAAAGACTGGGCGAGGTGATGCTGTATCGCGCACTCACCGCGCTACGGGCTTGGGATACGGCAGGTTTGGAAATCCCGCGTGTGGGCGTCAACTTCGCCAGCGATGATCTGCACAATCCTAAACTGATCGACAAGATACGTTGGGAACTGGACCGTTTCGACCTGCCGGCCGCGCGCCTCTCGATCGAAGTGCTGGAAACCGTGGTGGCCGCGACCCCCGATGACACGGTCTCGCGCAATATCAACGGGCTGGCCAAACTGGGCTGCGGAATCGACCTTGATGATTTTGGTACGGGTCACGCGTCAATATCGTCCATCCGCCGCTTCGCGGTTGGTCGGATCAAAATTGACCGTTCCTTCGTGATGAAGGTGGATCGCGACCCCGAACAGCAGCGCATGGTGAACGCGATCCTCACCATGGCCGAACGACTAAACCTTGATACGCTGGCCGAAGGGGTCGAAACACTTGGCGAGCATGCGATGCTGGCACAGTTGGGATGTGGCCACGTTCAGGGCTTTGGTATCGCCCGCCCCATGCCGTTCGACCAAACCCTGGACTGGATCCGCACCCACAATGCCAAGTTGCAAGAGGCGCCGATCATCGGCCGATCCGCAGGGTGATACCCTCCCCCCTGCACAAGTCGCGTCACAGCCGCCGTCCGGGGTGCTTCTGAACCAATCATGACCGTCCGATCAAGACGAATGGTCACGGAATGCCCTTGAATCCCCATAATCCCCTTGACCTTTGGGCCTGCACTCTGTTGAACCAGCCACATTCAGACAGGACTGGCGGGAGCCCCCGATGGACGATCAGAACAAGAACCTACTCTTGGCAACAGCGCTCAGCTTTGCTGTCATTCTGATATGGTTCGTGCTGTTTCCACCGCCCGAACCGCCTGCGGTCGATCCAAATGATCCGGCTGTGGCGTCGGCACCTGTCGCATCGACACCGGGCCAGGCTGGATCGGGAACTACGGACACGGCACAGGTCGCAGAACCCGCAGCCGACACGCCGCGGATCGCGATTGAGACGCCGCGCGTCACAGGCTCGGTTTCGCTTCTGGGCGGACGCATTGATCAGCTTTTGCTCAAGAATTACCGCGAAAGCCTTGAACCCGGCGCTGACATCGTGACCGTCCTGTCCCCGATCGGACAACCGAACGCCTATTATGCCCTTTACGGCTGGGCCCCCGGCACGGGTCTCACGCTTGATGACGTTCCCGGCGCAAATACGCTGTGGCAACAGGAAAGCGGCGATACCCTCAGCCCGGGCGCTCCAGTCACGCTTGTCTGGGAAAACGGCAAGGGTCTGACCTTCCGCCGCCAGATCGCGATCGACGAGAACTTCATGTTCACCGTCACGCAGAGCGTCGAGAACAGCGGCGCCGAAACCGCCAGTATGGCACCCTATGGTATCATAGCCCGTCATGGAGAACCGGAGGGGTTGAAGAATTTCTTCATCCTGCACGAAGGCCTGATCTCGATGGCCGACGGCACCCTGACAGAGACCGACTATGGCGACATGCCGGATTTCGCGTTCAATGAACGCGAGGGCGCCCAGGCCGAGGTGACACAGATCACCCAGAACGGGTGGATAGGATTTACTGACCACTACTGGATGTCCACATTGATCCCGTCCGCAGGCAGTTCCTTCAAGGCCGTGGCCAAATATGATGCCCAGCGCGACATCTACCAGACCGAAGCGGTACTCCCGATCCAGACGGTTGCACCCGGTCAAACGATCACCGCCGAGACGCGCCTTTTCGCAGGCCCCAAGGAATGGGCAACGATTCGCACCTATGAGCGCGAGGGCGGCGTCGACCGTTTCTTGGACAGCATCGACTGGGGCTGGTTCTTCTTCTTGACCAAGCCAATCTTCGCTGTGCTGCATTACATCAACGTGTGGCTTGCAGGTATGGGCGTGACCGGCTCCATGGGTTGGGCCATCATCGGCCTGACTCTGCTGATCAAGGCGTTGCTTTTCCCGCTGGCTTACAAATCCTACGTCTCGATGGCGAAGATGAAGGAACTTCAGCCCAAGATGGAAGAGCTGAAGAAAGCGGCCGGTGACGACCGCCAGAAGCTTCAGAAAGACATGATGGAACTTTACAAGAAGGAAAAGGTAAACCCAGCATCGGGTTGCCTTCCGATTCTTCTGCAAATTCCGATCTTTTTCTCGCTCTACAAGGTGATCTTCGTGACGCTGGAATTGCGCCACGCGCCGTGGATCGGCTGGATCAGAGACCTGAGCGCCCCCGATCCCAGTTCGCTTTACAATCTGTTTGGCCTGCTGCCATGGGACGCGCCCGATCCCAACTCAATCCTTGCACTGATCTTCATCGGTATCCTGCCGATCCTCTTGGGTATCTCGATGTGGCTGCAGCAGAAGCTGAATCCGGCTCCCACTGATGCGACTCAGGCCATGATCTTTGCCTGGATGCCATGGGTGTTCATGTTCATGCTGGGCGGTTTCGCAAGCGGACTTGTGGTATACTGGATCGCCAACAACACGATCACCTTCACGCAGCAATATCTGATCATGCGCAGCCAGGGCTATAAGCCCGACGTGTTCGGCAACATCAGGGGCAGTTTCCAGCGCAAACCGAAAACCGGCGCGAAGTGATGGCACAGCTGGCGCAGATCTGGCGCTATCCTGTCAAGTCGCACGGGCGCGAGGCGCTTGCCTCGGTCCGTTTGACACAGGGCGAATGCCTGCACGGGGATCGGATCTGGGCCATCGCGCATGAAGCGTCCAAGGCGGACAACAGCGCATGGTCGCCATGTTCGGGTTTTACCCGCGTGGCATCATCGCCTGCCCTGGCCGCGATCACGGCCGTATTGCAGGATGACGGCCAGACCGTCACGCTCAGCCATCCTGCGCAAGGCAGTCTGACTGTTGCGCCCGATTTGCAACCCGACACCCTGCTGGATTGGGTGCGCCCGCTGACCGCAAAGGATCGCGCAGCACCCGCGCGGGTGATCCGAGTGCCGGGTCGCGGGATGACGGACAGTGATTATCCTTCATTGACCATCGGCAATCTGGCCTCGCACCGCACAGTTGAGGGGCGGCTTGGCCGTTCCTTGCAGGTGGAGCGTTGGCGCGCCAACCTCTGGCTGGACGATATGCCCGCGTGGGAAGAGTTCGACTGGGTCGGGCGTCAGATCCAGATCGGCGGGGCGACCCTGCGGATCGTCGAGCGGACCGGGCGCTGCGCCGCGCCCTCGGCCAATCCCGATACCGGGCACCGCGACACAGATCTGCTGTCGTTCCTTGACCAAGAATGGCACCATACCGATTTCTGTGTCCACGCCGAAGTCACACAATCCGGCCCCATCGCCATTGGCGACACTGCAAAGGTTCTGTGATGCAACAGCTTCCCTTCCCCCTGACCGAAGAGCCCGATCCGCAGAGCGCCGAAATCGGGCGTCTGCTTTTCGCGGGCGAGACAGAGTTTCTCAAGGGCGTCGTCGCCATGGCGGGCCTTCCGCCCGCAGACCGGATCGAAGTTTGCTTTGCCGGTCGCTCGAACGTCGGAAAGTCCAGCCTGATCAACGCGCTGACGGGGCGCAAGGGGCTGGCGCGCGCGTCGAACACGCCGGGCCGCACGCAGGAAATCAACTTCTTTACCGTGGGCCAAAGCCATTATGTGGTCGATTTGCCCGGCTATGGATATGCCAATGCACCGGTGGCGATTGTCGCCAGGTGGCAAAAACTCCTCAAGCAATACCTGTCAGGGCGCCAAACCCTGCGCCGTGCCTTTGTCCTGATCGATGCGCGCCATGGGGTCAAACCTGTGGATGAGGAAATCCTGTCCTTGATGGACAGTTCTGCGCTGACGTTTCAGGTGGTGCTGACCAAGACCGACAAGATCAAAACCTCGGAACGCGACGCGGTTCTCGCGCAGGTGCGTGCAGCACTGGTCAAGCATCCCGCCGCCTTCCCGGAAATCATCCTGACGTCTTCTGAAAAGGGCGAAGGCATCGCCACATTGCGTGCGGTTATCGCCACGCTGGTCTGAAGAAAGACCCCTGCCTCAGACGTGTTGACCGCCGTTTACCTCGATCTCGGTACCGGTGATGTAGGATGATTGATCGGAGCAGAGGAAAAAAATCGTCGCAGCAACCTCATCCGGCTGACCAAGACGTCGCATCGGCAGCCCGGCAACGATGCGGTCTGTTCCGGGTGACAGGATGGAGGTTTCCACCTCACCCGGAGCGACCGCATTCACGCGCACACCAAACGGTCCGAAATCATGCGCCATCTCTCGCGTCAAGGCGGCCAGCGCGGCCTTGGACGTCGAATAGGCCGCCCCCGCGAAAGGATGCACCCGCGCGCCCGCGATCGATGTGATATTCACCACTGACCCGCGCGCCGCTGCCAACTCCTCTTTCAATCCGCGCGCCAATACGACCGAGGCAAAGAAATTGACGTGGAACACATGCCCCCATGTCCGCAGGTCGGTACTGATCGTATTCAGCCGTTCACCGGTGTTACCCTTTGGCGAAATGCCCGCGTTATTGACCAGCGCATCCAGCCGCCCGTCCAGACGATCCCGGATGTCGGCCAGTTTTGCGATTGTGTCCTTGGGATCGGCCAAATCGATCTGCACGTGATTCTCGGCACCGCCACCCCATGGACATTCCGCAGGAAAAGCGTGGCGCGAGCAAGTGATGACACGCCAGCCTTCGGCGTTGAACCGGCGCACCGTGGCATGACCGATACCGCGGCTCGCCCCTGTCAGAAGCAATGTCTTCTGTCTGTCACCCATGCACGCTACCCCTTGTTGCGGTGTTGTGCCGACCCTATCACTACGCGTGGCCGATACAACGCGGCACTTGGCAGGCCCACCCACAGCCGATAGGACGGTGGGGCAAGAGGAATACGGGATGAAGAAAAGAGATATGAATCGCGACTGGATCGCCACCGCCCGGACCTTGTCCGAGGCCCTGCCCTATCTGCAACGTTATGCCGGGGCCATTGTTGTCATCAAGTTCGGCGGCCATGCCATGGGCGACGACGAGGCGATGGATACATTCGCCCGTGACATCGTTCTGATGCGGCAAGTCGGTGTGAACCCGGTGATCGTCCATGGCGGCGGCCCGATGATCAACGAAATGTTGGACAAACTTGAGATCAAATCCGATTTCGTGCGCGGCAAGCGGGTCACCGATGCAGCCACCATGGAAGTTGTCGAGATGGTCTTGTCGGGTCGCGTCAATAAACGCATCGTGCAGGCGATCAACGCGCAGGGTGGCCGTGCCGTAGGTCTGTCGGGCAAGGATGCGAACCTGATCTTCTGCGAGCAGACCGATCCTGATCTGGGTCTGGTCGGCACGCCGTCCGAAATCGACCCCACGATCCTGCGCACCCTGTTCGAAGCAGGTGTGATCCCCGTGATCGCCCCACTTGGTGCGGGTCGCAACGGCGAGACATACAACATCAACGGCGATACGGCAGCAGGTGCGATAGCCGCCGCTCTCAAGGCGGATCGATTGCTGCTGCTGACCGATGTCGCCGGCGTCAAGAACAAGGACGGAGAGGTTTTGACGGCGATTACAGCCGATCAGATCCGTGAAATGACGGCGGATGGCACCATCGCGGGCGGCATGATTCCCAAGACCGAGACCGCACTAGACGCGATCGCGGGCGGGGTGCGCGCCGTGGTGATTCTGGATGGTCGTGCACCCAATGCGACGCTGCTGGAGTTGTTCACCGAACACGGTGCAGGCTCGTTGATCCGGGCGCGCTTTGATTGACCCAGAAAGATGCACTGCCGCCCGATCTTGATGCGGTGCAGAAAGCGGCCCGCGCGGTGCATCTGGACGTCGCGGGGGCCTTTCATCCCAATGCCGATCACGGATGTCCTGCGGGCACAGGCACATTGATCCTGTTGTCCCCGCAGGAGCCCGCCTTCTGGCCCGCTTTCACTGCCAGTGCAGAATTCGGGGATGGCGCACCCGATCCGATGGACCGCTGGTCGGCGCGGGTGATCGGCAAGCTGGCGGAGGATCTGGGTGCCACCCCGCTTTTTCCCTTTGGTGGACCGCCCTTTCATCCGTTCTACGCGTGGGCTTTGGCATCGGGGCGCGCATGGGCGTCACCGGTTCGGCTTCTGGTGCATGACAGCGCCGGATTGTTCGCTTCTTACCGTGGTGCGCTGGCGGTTCCGAACCGACTGGAACTGCCTGTTCAAAATCCGCAAAACCCGTGCAAGACCTGCCAGACGCAACCCTGCCTTTCAGCTTGTCCTGTCTCGGCTTTGGGGGCAAATGGTTATGACGTACCCGCCTGCCGTGCCTATATCGCGGGCAGTTCCGGTCGGGATTGCGTGGAAAGCGGCTGCGCCGTGCGTCGAGCCTGTCCCATCAGCCAGCATCATGGCAGATTACCCGCACAGTCCGCCTTTCACATGAAAGCCTTTCAATGACCCGCACCCTGATCCTGATGCGCCACGCCAAATCCGATTGGGGCAATCCCGGGTTGGCCGATCATGACCGCCCTTTGCACGCGCGGGGCGCGGGCGATGCCCCAGCGATGGGCGCATGGCTGCGGGCCAAAGGGTATGTGCCGGATGAGGTTCTTTGCTCAACCGCCACCCGGACGCGGCAGACGCTGGCGGGTCTGGGCCTGACAGCGCCCACGCAATTCATACCCGCACTCTATCATGCTGACCCGGACAGCATGTTTGATGTGCTGCGGCGGGCCACAGGCCGATGCGTTCTCATGGTTGGTCACAACCCGGGCATCGCCGCTTTCGCTGCTGAACTGTTGGCACAGGCCCCGTCGCATACGCGGTTTCACGATTATCCGACAAGCGCCACCTTGGTCGCGCGGTTCGGGATCGAAGACTGGGCCGATCTGCGGCCGGGAACAGGCCAGGCACAAGATTTCATCATTCCCGCAGACCTGACATAGAAACGCCGCCATGGGACCATGGCGGCGCTCAACAAAGTCTAACGTGGTTCAGTGGCCCAGGATCTGGCTCAGGAACAGTTTGGTCCGCTCTGATTGCGGGTTGTTGAAGAACTCTTCCGGTTCGTTTTGTTCCACGATCTGCCCCTGATCCATGAAGATCACCCGGTTTGCCACCTGACGGGCAAAGCCCATTTCATGGGTCACGCACAGCATGGTCATACCCTCTTCGGCAAGGCTGACCATGGTGTCCAGAACCTCCTTGATCATTTCGGGATCCAGCGCCGATGTGGGTTCGTCAAACAGCATGATCCGAGGACGCATGCACAGCGACCGCGCAATCGCCACCCGCTGCTGCTGCCCGCCTGACAACTGACCGGGGTATTTGTCCGCCTGCTCGGGGATCTTCACCTTGGTCAGGAAATGCATCGCGATTTCCTCGGCCTCGCGCTTGGGGATCTTGCGGACCCAGATCGGCGCAAGGGTGCAGTTTTCAAGGATCGTCAGATGCGGGAACAGGTTGAAATGCTGGAACACCATCCCGACCTCGGACCGGATCCGGTCAATATTCTTGAGGTCCGACGACAACACCGTGCCGTCCACGGTGATCCTGCCCTTCTGGTGTTCCTCCAGCGCGTTGATGCAGCGGATCAGGGTCGACTTGCCAGACCCCGACGGCCCTGCAATCACGATCCGTTCGCCACGATAGACGGTCAGGTCGATGTCGCGCAGCACATGAAAACTGCCATACCACTTGTTCATCTTCTCGATCGAAATCGCCACCTCGTCAGAGACATTGGCGGCCACGCGTTCGATCACGCCAGTCTGCGGTGCACTCTCGGCCATGATACTCTCCTCAGCGGTGATCGGTCCGGAGACGTTGCTCCAGATACATTGAATAACGGGACATGAAGAAGCAGAAGACAAAGAACAACAGGCCCACGAAGATATAAAGTTCCCAGTAGATGCCGTTCCATTCTGCCGTGGCGCGAACCGCATTGGTCAGACCCAGTGGATCTCGCAGACCGATGAAGACCACCAGCGTCGTATCCTTGAACAGCCCGATGAAGGTGTTCACGATACCGGGGATCGAAATCTTCAGCGCCTGCGGCAGGATGATCAGCCGCATGGATTTCCAGTAATCCAGACCCAGCGAATTTGCCGCCTCGTACTGACCGTTCGGCAAGGCCGCCAGACCGCCACGCACCACCTCGGCAAGATAGGCCGAAGCGAACAGCGTGACCATGATGATCACCCGCAGCAAAAGGTCGAAGGTCGTGCCCGGCGGCAGGAAATAGTTCAGCAACAAGGACGCCGTGAACAGCCACACGATCAGCGGCACGCCACGGATCACCTCGATGAAGGTTACGCAAACCCACTGGATCAACGGCAGCGACGACTGACGCCCCAACGCCAGAATGATCCCCAGCGGAAGCGACAGCACGATGCCGGATGTGCCGATGATGATCGCCAGCATGAAGCCGCCAAACTCGTCAGACGGAATATAGGTCAAGCCCCATGGCAAGATGCTGTCCATGACCCCCAGAAACTTGGGCAATAGCGGGAAAAGACCGGTCACGCCCAAGGCTGAGAGCGGGTTCATGAAAATCATCAGGAAGGCGGCTATCCCTGCCAAAGAGCCGCCCAACATGCCCAACCATCCCCCGACAGCCCGCCCGATGAGGATGCTGGCGATCAGACCCAGTGCAACCAGCACCGGAAGCCAGACCGAACCACCCCAGAGCAGGAAGAAGGCAACGAACGGAAATGCCAGCGAAAACAGCAACATCACCCGTGGCAGCCCGGAATAAAGGATCGGCGCCACCGCAACCACCATCAGCGCAAGCGCCAGCAGGGGACGCCAGTATCCGAACAGGAAGATCAGGCCATTGTTCGTATTGTTCTTCATCGCGGATACGAATTCGACCCGCTGGGTTGCGTTCATGCCGCCGTTGAACACAGCGTCCACACCCCCCGCGGCCGCCAGCGCCTCGCTGTGGAAGAGCGTCGCCAGCAGAATGTCATCCGTCGGATAGAAGCCGAACAGGATCTGCAACCAGCGTTCGTTGATCACCGCCCAGCAAGCCGCTGTTTCAAGCCCGCGCGCATCGCGGATCGTGCGGCATTCATCCAGCGATGACGCGTTCCACACGCCGTTCAGCGTCCAAGGCAGGACCCCGGACAACACGTACCAGATGACGTAAAGCGCCACGAAGGTCAGGATCGCATTGAACCATGATGACACCAGATTCTCGCGCACCCATCGGATCACACCGACCTGACCCGGCGGCGGGGCCGCAGGAGCAAGCATCTCGGTGCGGACAAAAGCAACGGGGTCTTTTCTGCCTGTGCTCATCTCATCGTTCCTTCAGCTTGACGCTGGAGTTGTAGAAGTTCATCGCAGCCGAAATGATCAGGCTGGTGATCAGGTAGAAAATACCCAAAAGCAGCATCCCCTCCAATTCGCGGCCTGTCTGGTTGATCGTGATCCCGCCAAGCGTGGAACGCACGTCCATGTAACCCACGGCAATGGCCAGCGAAGAGTTCTTGGTCAGGTTCAGGTATTGCGAGATCAGCGGCGGAATGATCACCCGCAGCGCCTGCGGCAGAATGATCAGCTGCATCGTGCGATTGGGCTGGATACCAAGCGCAAATGCAGCCTCGGTTTGACCCTTCGATATGGCAAGGATGCCCGAACGCACGATCTCGGCGATGAAGGCAGATGTATACAGAGACAAGGCCAGCCACAGCGCGATGAACGAGTTGCGGATCTGAAGCCCGCCCGTGAAGTTGAATCCGCCCAGTTCCGGCATTTCAAGCGTCACAGGGCGACCCATCAGGAAGTAGGCCAGCAACGTGGGCAAAAAGAACAGCGCCAGAGAGATGCGGAACACAGGCAGGATTTGCCCTGTATCCTGCTGCCGCTTCCGGGCAATGTGGCGGACCACGAATATGCCGATGATCGACAGGATAAACACCGCAACCACGAAACCAGACCCTTCAGCCCAGATCGGGCGCGGAATATAAACGCCACGGTTCGAGATGGCGACACTGTCCCACAGGATCATCGACGCGCTCCCCCCCTCGCGGAACTCACGCGGCTGGGGCGTGGCCTCGGTCATCACGGCGAAAACGATCAGAATCCAGATCAGAAGCGGCGTGTTCCGCATCGCTTCGACGTAGAAGGTCATGATCTTGGCAATCAGCCAGTTCTTGGACAGGCGCAAAACGCCCGCAAGCACGCCGATGACAGTCGCAAGGATGCATCCCAGAACCGCGACGACCAGCGTGTTCAGAATACCAACCAGGGCAGCGCGGGCATGCGTGTCCTGAGAGGAGAAGGGGATCAGTTGCTGATTGATGTCGTATCCGGCGGTGCTCCAGAGAAACCCGAACCGGATGTCTTTGCCCAAAGCGGCAAGGTTTGTCACAGTGTTGTCAACAAGTTCGACCAACAACAGCATGATGAGAATGGCCGCGACAACCTGAATGGTCATCGAGCGGTATCGCGCATCATAGAGAAGCTGGCTCAGGCGGAAGGTTTCGCGCGGTGGGTCGGTCGCTTCGGCCATGCGCACTCCTGCATAAACAAATGAGAGCTTTAGGCCAGAAAATATCCTGACCCGCGAAGGTTCAACATTCAATCAGACGGATAACCGAAACAGGGGCCCGGGCGTGGCCCGGACCCCTTTTCGTTATGTGATCAACGGAACGGCGGTGCGTAAAGCAGGCCGCCTTCGGTCCACTGTGCGTTCAGACCGCGCGCCAGACCGATCGGGGTCGCCTCGCCGATATTGCGCTCGAACACTTCGCCATAGTTACCCACAGCGGCAATCGCACGAACGGCCCAATCCTTGTCCAGACCGATCATCGCACCCAGTTCACCTTCGGTACCCAGCAGACGGTTGATCTCGGGGTTGTCCGTCGGGCCAGCGGCCAGCTCCATCACATTGGCCGAGGTCACACCGTACTCTTCCGCCGCGATCAGTGCGTTCAGCGTCCAACCGACGATGTCACCCCATTCGCTGTCGCCATGGCGCACGGCGGGTCCCAGCGGCTCTTTCGAGACGACTTCGGGAAGGATGATATGCTCGCCCGCATTCTCGAAGGTTGCGCGCGTTGCAGCCAGACCCGAGATATCGGTCGTATAGACGTCGCAGGCCCCTGCAAGGTACTGCTGCTGGCCTTCGGCGTTGGTGGCCACGGGAACCGGCTCATAGCTGATGTTGTTCACACGGAAGAAGTCAGCAAGGTTCAGTTCGGTGGTGGTGCCGGTCTGAATGCAGACGGTTGCGCCATCCAGTTCCTTGGCCGAAGACACGCCAAGGTCATTACGCACCATGAAACCTTGACCGTCGTAGTAGTTCACGCCCTTGAAGTCGAGCTTCAGGTCGGTGTCGCGCGAGAAGGTCCAGGTCGAGTTACGGACCAGAACGTCAACTTCGCCAGCGGCCAGCGCGGTGAAGCGGGTCTGGCTTGTCAGCGGCACGAATTCAACGGCCTGCGCATCACCCAGAACGGCAGCGGCAATTGCGCGGCACAGCGAAACGTCGAAACCCTGCCAGACACCATTGGCATCCGGTGCAGCAAATCCGGCCAGACCTTCGTTGGAACCACACTTGAGGCTGCCGCGCGCCTTGACATCGTCAATGGTCGCCGCTGCCGAAGCGCCAGCAGCAAGGCCCGCGATTGTCAGTGCACCCAAGAATACCTTTTTGTTCATTTTTACCTCTTCCTGATTGACCGCTCTTTCACCAGAGCGTTTTACCCGGCCCGGGGGCACGGCATGCAGTGGTTGAGGGACGTAGCCCCTCAGTGTGGGGGAGTTTGTTCGGATTCATCGCTATCCGTCAAGTCACTCATCACAGTTTGGAAAGCAGGAATGCCTGTTTCCGTAGCGGTAGCCCTGAAAAAAGGCAGTCAGTTCGGCGACCGCGCAAGATCAAGGAAGAATTTCGCGTGCAAAAAGGCCAATCGTTTCGTCTCGGCCATGGCCTCGGCTTCGTCATCCGCGCCCCATTGCTCGATCTGCCACTCTTCATCCAAGCGCGACAGGTGCCAAATCTCATCCGCTGAACGATGATCCATCAAGACAGCAAACCCCAGAGCATGCACGCGTGCGGACAGTTCGCCCAGATGCCTGTGGTCCTGCGGCACATGGACCACACCTGTTGCCGTGGACAGGCGCACGCCCAGCGTCGCCTCGGCCCAGTCCAGAAGCGGATCCCACATCTGCGCCTGCCGTTCGATCAGTTCTACCGGCCCGGGCGCGCGGTAGCACAGCAGGTCGCTGTCACCATAATCCGCGATCATCTGCGCCACCTCGGGATGCTGCACTGCGACCTTGTCGATGGCAGCATTGGCCGAACGTGTGACGGGCATCGTGCGTGGGTCGATCTGCCCCTCCTGCGCGTCCCATTCGGCGGCAATGGCAGCTGCCATGGCCCGGGTCGGCACGATCAGCGGCGTCTTGGCGGGTGTCTTGACGGCGCGGCTGTCCAGATGGACGGTAAACCCTCCGTCCACGGGAACAACGCTTGCGGTGGTCCAGAACCTTTTGGCTTTCCATTCGCTCATGCCGCGATCCTCCAGAGTTCCTCCAGTCGGGCGGGCAGCTCATCGAAACTGTCAATGACACAGCTTGCCGCCGTCAGGGTCGCGGGCGCGTGATAGCCCCAGCTGACACCGATGCCCCGGATACCGGCGGCACGGGCCATGTCCATGTCATAGCTGGTATCACCCACCATCACCGCGTCGGCCGGATCAACCCCGGTTTCGCGCAATGCTGTCAGCAGCATCGAGGGATGCGGCTTGGACGGGTGATGATCCGCCACCTGCCGCGTGACAAACAACCCTTCCAACCCATGGCTGGCAATCAACGCGTCCAGACCGCGCTGCGATTTGCCTGTCGCCACGCCAAGCAGCGTATGGGATTGCGCTGACAACAGGTCCAGCACGTCCCGCGCCCGCGGATAGAGAGGCGATGTCTGCCGCGTGTCGCTATCCAGACGGGACCGCATGTAGGATTGCTTGTACCCCGCCACCAACGCGTCACGCAGCGCCTCGGGCAAGTCAGGCACCAATCGCGCCATCGCCTCGGTCAGCGACAGCCCCACGATGGACAGCACCGCCTCACGCGCGGGCACGTCCAGCCCCTGCATCGCAAAGGACGCGGCCATTGCACCCAGAATGTCGGCCTGACTGTCAACCAGCGTGCCATCAACGTCAAAGATCACCAGTCGCAGACGATCCGTCACCGCAGCGCCTCGAACGGGTCTTCGGCGGCCAGATCCTCGGTCCAGCCGAAGGTGTCCCAGCTATGGGCCATGTGATCCGGCAACGGCGCGGTGATGGTGATCACCTTGCGCGTATGAGGATGCTCGAACCGCAGCATCCGCGCGTGCAGATGCAGTTTCTTGGAAATGATGCCGCCCAACTGCGCGCCCCAGCCATCGCCAAGATTTTCCTGCCCGGACCCGCCGTATTTGCCATCCCCGATGATCGGATGACCAATCTCGGCCATATGCGCGCGCAATTGATGGGTGCGTCCCGTCAGAGGCTCCATCGCCACCCACGAGGCGCGCCCACCCACACGATAAAGCGTGGCGTAAAGCGTATGCGCGCGTTTCGCGCCGGGGGTCTTGTCGATGTCGCGGGGATGCACGGCCAGCATCTTCTCGCCCTCACCCTTGGCACCGTGGCCGGGGGCCTTGACCAGACCGAACTTGATTTCGCCCAGATAGGGGGTGGGAACACCGGCCACCAACGCCCAATAGATCTTGCGCGTCTCGCGGTGACGGAACGCTTCGGTCAGAGCGGCGGCGGTCTTGCGATCGCGTGCCAGCACCAGAACGCCTGTCGTATCCTTGTCCAGACGGTGCACCAGACGCGGCTTCTCGTCATAGCCAAAGCGCAGCGCCTCGGCCAATCCGTCAACATGCTTGATCGTCTTGCTGCCGCCCTGCGTGGGCAAACCCGCCGGCTTGTTGATCGCAATGATGTAATCGTCGCGATAGATGACCGCATCCTGCATCATCTTGACATCGGACGGGGATATCCGGGTTTCGGTGACAATGGTCATCTGCTCCGGGTCCGGCAGAGGCGGCACGCGGACCTGTTGCCCTGCGGCCAACCGTGTGGCCGCCTTGACGCGACCACCATCGACACGCAGTTCACCCTTGCGGCACATCTTCTCGACCATGCCTTGGGTCAGATGCGGAAAAATCCGGCGCAACCAGCGATCCAGGCGTTGATCGCTATCCGCCTCGGACACAGGAATGGTCTGGACACGGCTCATTGGAATACCTCTCTCGCGACCACCATGGCCAGCGCCAGCGCGCTGAGCGACAGGATCACCGACGCCCCCACATAGAAAGCGGCCAGCATCGTCTCGCCCCGC